>NZ_JADPAA010000013.1:0-88860 GCF_015669365.1 Clostridium sp. 1001283B150210_160208_E6
GCACAAAAAAGGAAGTTCAAATTCGAACTTCCTTTTTCTATCAGCGAATATCAAAATTTATTTTGATACAGCCCCTTTTTAATTACTATATATTACTTTAAAGCTTCTAATACTTCCTCAACCATCTTTTGCGTTGATTCAATACCACCACTTATTGTATACCAAACATCAGCATCTAAATATACTATATTTCCGTTCTTATATGCATCAGTTTTCTTTATAATTTCATTATCAAACATTTCTTTCGCTGAAGTATTTCCACCTGTTACAGCTGCTCTATCTATTACAAATAAATAATCTGGATTTTTATCTAAAATGTATTCAAATGAAGCCTTTTGTCCATGTGTTGATGATTCTATAGTCTTATCAACCGCTTCAATCCCAAACTCCTTGTGAATTATTCCAAATCTTGATCCTTCTCCATATACGCTAAAGGCATTATCATTAGCTAAAGCTATTAAGGCATTTACACCTTCTGCTTTTTCATTAACCTTACCTATAGCTTCTTCAACCTTAGCAACTTGAGCTTTAACTTCCTTTTCTTTACCAAATATTTGTCCTAAAGTTTCCATATTCTTTTTGAAAGAACCTAGGTAATCAGTATTATCAACTCCTAAATAAATTGTTGGAGCTATCTTATTTAATTCTTCATAGTATGATTCTAATCTTCCTGACATTATTATTAAATCTGGCTTTAATTCATAAACTTTTTCCATATCAGGTTCTTTTAAACTTCCTACATTTTCATACTTACCATCTTCATATTTGCTTAAAAGACTTGGTAAACTTGATTTTGGTAAACCTATTATTTCTACATCTAAAGTATTTAAAGCATCTGCTATACCATAGTCGAAAACTATAACTCTTGAAGGATTCTTTGGTACTTCTGTTTCTCCTAATTGATGAGTAATTTTAATCTTCTCTCCATCTGCTGAAACACCATTTCCTGCAAACTTAGTAACACCATAAATACCAAATATAACTGCTATAATAACTATCATTGAAATTATTGTCTTTTTACTCATTTTTATCTCTCCTTTTTATTTAAAAATATACACATATTTTTCTGTTATCTATATTTTGAATATCAAATTTTATTTCATAAATATTTTCAAGTTCTTCCTTTTTGATTGTTTCATCTGTAGGACCATCCTTAACTACTTTTCCATCCTTTAAAGCTACAATATAGTCTGAGTAGCAGGATGCAAAGTTAATATCATGGATTACTATAATAACTGTTTTCCCAAGCTCATCAGTTAACCTTCTTAATATCTTCATAATCTCAACTGAGTGCTTCATATCTAAATTATTTAACGGCTCGTCTAGTAAGATATAATCACTATTTTGAGCTATTACCATGGCAATATATGCTCTTTGTCTTTGACCACCACTTAGTTCATCTAAGTACTTATCTTCAATATCCTTAAGCTGCATATATTCAATTGCCTTGTCCACAAATTCAATGTCTTCATCCTTCAAATTTCCTTGGCAATAAGGAAATCTTCCAAAGCTAACTAATTCCCTAATAGTAAGCTTTATATTTATGTTATTAGATTGCTTTAATATAGAAACTTTCTTAGCAAGCTCTTTATTATCCCATTCTAATATCTCTTTGCCATCTATTAAAACTTCACCTGCATCCCTTTTTATAAGTCTGCTTATTATTGAAAGCAAAGTACTTTTACCTGCACCATTAGGACCTATAAATGAAGTTATTTTTCCTTCTTCTATTTTTAAAGAAACATTGTCTACAACATTCTTGTTTCCATATTTTTTTGTAATTCCTCTTACCTCTATCATTTCGCTCTCTCCTTCATTACAAGATAAATGAAATAGATTCCACCTACAAAATTTATTATTACTCCTATTGTCATTCCAAAATTCAATATTCTTTCAACTATAAGCTGTCCACCTATCAAAGCTATTACACTAATAAAACCTGTTGCTAGTCCAAGTTCGCTATGCTTATATGTTTTCACAAGTTGTCTAGCTATATTTACTACTAGAAGTCCTAAGAATGTTATAGGGCCTACTAGTGCTGTAGATACTGATGTAAGTATTACTATAACCACTAATGTCTTTTTAGTAACCTTATCATAATCAACACCAAGGTTTATTGCTTCATCTCTTCCTAAAGACATAACATCTAATATCTTTAAAAAATCCATACTGAAAACTATACAAAGGGCTATTACTACAGTGGATATAAGCAATATTTCAGTATTTATATTATTAAAGCTTGCCATCATTTTATCTTGTACCATTTGAAACTCTAATGGATCAATTAGCACTTGCATAAATGTTGTTAAACTTTCAAATAAGGTACCACATACAACTCCTATAAGTAACAGTGAAAATATATTATTGCTATTTTTTCTAAATAGAAATTTATATATTAATGAAGAAAATATGATCATTATTATTATTGATATAACAAAATTTGCGTTCTTTCCATTTACTACTCCTGAACCTGACCCTAGGATGAATATTAATGTTGTTTGTAAAAGTACATACAATGAATCTAGCCCTAAGATACTAGGAGTTAAAATTCTGTTGTTAGTGATTGTTTGAAACACTAGGGATGAAAACCCTATTGATATTCCAACTAATATCATTGCTATAATTTTAGGTATACGTCTTGATAAAGCATAATCAAAATTATTTTCATTTAATCCTATTAATAAAAAGACTGCTACTAATATTGCTGCTACTATTCCTAAAACTAGAAGTAATTTTTTATGCTTCATTTCCAGCCCTCCTTACTATCATATAAAGGAAAATTGCGCTTCCTATAACCCCTACTGTTGTTCCTATAGATATTTCAAATGGGAAGATAACTATTCTTCCAAATATATCACAAGCTAAAAGGAATATAGGTCCAAGTAAGGCTGTATGATATAAAGAATTTTTCAAGTTGTCTCCTAGGTAAAGACTAACTATATTAGGAACTATTAATCCAAGGAAAGGAATGTTTCCTACAGTTATTATTGTTACTGCTGATATTATGGATACAATAACAAGTCCAATATTAACTACTGCATTATAATTTAAGCCTAGGTTAGTTGCAAAATCCTCCCCCATTCCTGCTACAGTGAACTTATTAGCATAAAGGAATGAAATTATAACTACAGGAATACTTAAATATAATAATTCGTAATTTCCTTTCATTATCATAGATAGATCTCCCTCCATCCATGAAGAAAGATTTTGAATTAAATCATACTTATAAGCAAAAAATGTAGTTATTGAATTTACCACTTTTCCTAACATCATACCTAATAAAGGTATGAATATTATATTTTTAAACTTTATTGCTTTTGTCATTTTCATGAATATCATTGTGCCTACTAAAGAGAAGGAAAATGATATAAGCATTTTTTGAATTGTTGTTGCAGATGAGAATACTAACATTGAAGCTAATATTCCAAGCTTTGCAAAGTCTACAGTTGCAGCTGTTGTTGGAGAAACAAACTTATTTCTACTTATTTGTTGCATTATAAGACCACTTATGCTTAATCCAATACCAGCAACCACTATACTTATTAATCTTGGAACTCTACTTGTTAATAATATTTCTATTTTTGTGCTATCTAAAGCAAATATATCTCCTAATTTAATATCAGTTACCCCTACGAATAGAGATAAAATTGATAGTATGACTAATATAATAACTAAATACTTCTTCTTCATCTTCTCACCTCTGAATGCTTCTTTGACAAAATCTATGTATATTGATATAATTCATATAAGCAATTATTTGATAATAATTCTCATTTATAGTATCAAATTTATAATTATCTGTCTTATAAAATATTTTGTTTTTTTATAAAATATTTAGGGAAAGTTTATAGAGGTAAAAATATGATAGAAATTTTAGAAAAAATTAAAGAAAATATGGACAACTTTTTTAACTGTACTCACCTTAATATAGAAGTATATAATAAAAATGGATACTTATCATTTTCTTTAGGTGAACCAATAGATTCTGATATAAATGTAATTTTAGATATGATTAAATATAACAAAAATATTATTAACTTAAATCTATCTGAAACTGTTTTTATTACAGCTTGTCCTTTAATAAAAAATGATTATAATAATGGCTTCTATATAATTGGTCCATATTCTACAGATAAAAATAATGAAGATAACATTATATACAAACCAATTCACTGTCTTCCACACTTAATAGAACTTCTTTATGTTGACTTAGATATTAAACCGGAAGAAACTCATAACCTTAATGTAGCTAAAGCAATAAAATATATTGACGCCCATTACTCAGAAGATATTAATTTAGATATTCTATCTAAAAAGCTAAATCTTAATAAAACTTATTTTTGTAATGTATTTAAGAAAACTAAAAAGAAAACTGTTATAGGATATTTAAATGAAAAAAGAATAGAGAAAGGTAAAGAACTTTTAGTAAATACAGATATGAGTATAGCTGATATTGCTTTATCTATTGGCTATTCTAATCAAAATTATTTTAATACTGTGTTTAAGAAAAGCGAAAGTATTCCACCTTTAGAATATAGGAATAAATACAAAGCCATTTAAATACTAAAATATAAAAAGGAAATGTAGGTATATTTAATATATCTAACATTTCCTTCTCTTTACTCTATACTAACTATATATTAGGTTCAAACAAATTAAAATCTTGAAAAGCCTTTCTAATAATATATAGTGCATCTTCTTCACTATATATTATTTGATTATTTCTGCCTGGTGATGGCTTTTTTACCTTTGTAGTAGATGAACGATTTTTAAATTCTTTTGGTGTAGAATTACAATATCTTTTAAAAGCTTGGTTCATATAACGATAATCTGAAAACCCACAATGATAGCAAATATCTATTAATTTCATATTAGTAGTAAGAATCATCTCTCTTGCATGATTAAACCTTACAAAAGTTAGATAATCCTGAAAATTCTGCTTTAAATGTTCCCTAATAAAATGTGATAAAAAGTATACAGATAATCCTTCTCTATCTGCAATATCCTGTAATGATATTTTTTCATTATAATGTTCTTCTATATAACTTGTAATCCTACTTAAACGTAATTTATTCTGACAAATTGCTCCATTATAATCAGTGTTTAATTCATATTTTGAATATTGATTTAATAAATAGAAATACATAATATTAATCATACTTGCACAGTTAATTTGATAATATTGTGGCTTTTCTATATAAACTTCTCCAAGCTTTAGAAAAGTATAAATCAATAAATTATGCTTGATATCATATCTACAATGATCAGTAAAAACCACATGACTAATTTGGGGAAAATATCCTTCAAAATACTTAGGTAATATTTGCAAACATAAAAATATTGATGCTTCCTCCTGTGAAATTATTTCATGCTTATCATTACTATTAAGTAAAATAACATCCCCCGGCTGAAATTGAAATTGTTCATCATTAATAATAAAAATAGGGTTACCTTTAAAAACAAACAACATCTCTACTTCAGGGTGAAGATGGGGCTCTCGATAATCAATTTCCACCACAAACAAATTCATATTTTTTATATTTGGGTAATCAATGATTTCTAGTTTCTGATTCATAATATCCCCCCTTTGATAACGTTATTATAAAAAGTTTTATCATATTTGAAAAGTATATTCTTGTTACCACAACAACATTGTCATATAAACTGAACACAATAATGATACAAATGAAATCGTTTGCCTATTATAATAATCACGTAAAGTTAAATTATTTATTAACTTAAGATTAAATTTTCATTTATGTGAAGGGAGAAACATATGAAAAAGAAATTTATAGCTAAACGTGGACTAATTTTCTCATTAATTTTTACTCTATTTTGTTTAATTAGTTCTAACTTACTTCTAAGTAACTTTGGAAAAGTAAGAATTGAAACTACAACAATACAAACACGCTCTGGTGATAATGTTAGTATTCGTGTTTATAGTCCCAAAAATGCAACATCAGAAAATAAAGCTCCTGCTGTTGTATTTGCTCATGGTTTATCAACAACAAAAGAATGTTATGCTCAATATGCATTAGAATTATCTCGTCGTGGATTCGTTGTTATAACACCTGATATGTTAAACCATGGTGGTTCCGATATAACCTCTTATGAAACATTCTTCACTGATATCAACACAGAAGGATATGGAATCTACTCTGCTGTAAGATATGCAAGCGATTTAGATTATGTTGATTCAAACCAAATAGGTATAGTTGGTCATTCAATGGGTGGTAATGCTACAAATATTAGTGTTACTTTAGATAATATGAGTCCTAATAAATTAATCTCTTCAGTATACCTTATTGCAAGTAACCCTACTTTTAAAGATTTTGAAGGAAACTGGGCAAACGTATATGGAGACCGTAGTGTAGGTCTTTACTATACATTCTACGACCATGTTTATTTCAGTACTCAAGATGATACTGGAAAAATAATATCAGCTCAAGAGTTCTTAGGTTCTAATGAAGCTAAATCCTTCGCTAGTTTTGGACAAGCACCATCTGCATTCCCAGGTGATGAAGTACTTCCTGGACATACATACTCAACTGATATAAATGGTAAACAAGTAATTCGTCGTATTACAAAAGCTAACGAAATTCATCCAAAGCCACAAGGTGGTAGTGGTGCTGTAGCATCAGTAGTGGACTTTTTCCAAGAAACATTAGAAGCTCCACAATATAAGCTTGGTAGTATGCAAATTTGGAAATTCTATAGTATAGCATCTATTTTAGGACTTGCTGGTGCCTTAGCTATATGTATATTTACAATTGCAGTATTAACAAAGACAAAATTCTTCTCTAGCTTAAAAGCTGAAGATAATAAACAATTACGTCCTGCCCCAAATAAGAAAGGGAAAATTTGGTTCTGGTCATTAACCATTCTTAACTGTGCATTTGCTTTCATAAGTATATCTTTAATCTTTAATAAAGGATTAGGATACTTTGTAACAAATCAATTGCCACAACAAACAAGTAATATATATGCTTTATGGGCATTGGCTAATGGACTTTTCATGTTATTTACTTCTTTTGGTTCTTACTTCTTATATGGAAGAAAAGAAGGAGATACTTTAAAGCAATGGGGTGTAAGAATTCCATTTATTGATGTTATAAAGTCAATATTATTAGCTATCATAGGAATATTAAGTGTACTAGCTGTTGTGTATATTGCACAATATATATTCCAAATAGATTTACGTTATTATCTATGGGGAATGCGTGAATTACCTTTAGATCACTTATACTTATTCTTTACTTACCTACCATTCTATTTATTGTTTGGTATCGCTGTTAGTATTGCAATAAATTCTGCATACTACTCAAAAATTGGTAAAGAGCCTACATGGTTAAATGATTTATTCTTTGCATTTATGAATATGATCCCTGCACTTGTAATCACATTTGTTGGATACTATTTATTTGCTAAGACAGGGGTACAGCAAAATATATTTGGATCAACATTTACATTCACATATATGATTAATGCAATACCTGTATTCCCAATAGCTATACTTGTATTACGTCGTATATTTAAATATTGTAATAATCCTTATATTCCTGGAATTATAGTAGGAAGCTTACTATGCTTCATGCAAGTTGCTTCAGTATTTACTTGTCATACATTCATGTTCATGGGATAAGATAATAAAATATTTTAAAAAGGATGTATCAAAATAAATTTTGATACATCCTCTTTTATTATTTAGCTACTTTCTTTTTGTTTTTAATAATAGTAATAGCTCCTAATGAAGTAACCATTAAGGCTACTAGGAATATAACTCCTTCCATCTTTAAAGAATCACCAGTCTTAACAGTATCCCCACTTTCATCTTTGTTAACTCCATTATTTACATTTCCATTATCTGAATCACTAGATGTCTTTTTAGTTGTTAATATAACTGTTCCCCCCTCACTCATAGCCGGTATCGCCACATTTACTACTCCATTTTCATTAACCTTATATTCCTTATTGTTATAACGATCAACAAGTACAGTTCCTGCCTCATATGGAACATCTATAGAGCGTTCCTGTTCCACCTCATCAATATTTAGAACTGTAACTACAGATTCATCGTTATAAGTTCTACTAAATGCACTAAACTTATCTTCATCGCCGCCGGCAATAGTTACTCTATCACCTTTAGAAAATACTAGAGAGTTATCCTTTCTTATATTTAATAATTTCTTATAATGATTATAAACTTTTGCATATTCAGGATCTTCTAATCTAGAAAAATCCATATCATATCTGTTAGCATCACCTAATTCCATTCCGTTCTTACCAGTCATGCCTAACTCTTCACCATAATAAATTACTGGAATACCTTTATCAGTTATCTGAATAGCTGCACCTATCATTTGCTTTCCTAAATTATAGTCTACAGTTGTAAGGAATCCATCCTCATCATGGCTACTTAAAAATTGCCCTAAAAGATAAGTATTACTAATCTTATCTGCTCTAGAATTTAAGTAGTCAGTTGTTTCTGTTATCTTTCCATTCACAAAATCCCTAGCTTTATTCTTATATTGGAAGTCTAATAATGCATCCATTTCACCATTTTCTAACTTGTTAAATGTTGAATCTACATCAGCTCCATAATATTCACCTATCATCTTAAAGTTAGGATCTATCTCTGTTACGCTGTTTTTCAATGATTTCCAAGTAGCTCCCTCTACATGTTTAACTGTATCAATTCTAAAGTAATCAATAGTATTACCTTTATCAGTCTTTGATTTTTCAATCCAAGATTTTTGCCAGTTTACAAGAGTTTCTCTTACTTCTGAATCTTCAGTTCTAAAATCAGGTAAACCTGATACTTCTTGAGTTTCGAAGTCATTTCCTGCAACATCCCTAAACATGTTTCCAAATAATCTTCTATCCTCATTAGTAGGATAATTATTAGCACCACTATTTCCTTCTTCTTTATTCATTCCGTAACCTGCATGGTTTAAAACTACATCAACCATAAGCTTTATATCACTATCATGAGCTGTATCTATTAATGTTTTTAAATCATCCATTGTGCCTAAATGTGGATCTAAGTTTTCAAAATTCTTCGCCCAGTATCCATGGTAAGAATATTGATTTCCATCTGAAGAAAATTGTTGATTAAAATCTGTATTTTCTACAATTGGAGTAATCCAAATAGTATTTATACCTAAATCCTTTAAGTATGGAATCTTTTCAGTTAATCCCTTTAAGTCCCCCCCATGGTAAGTAAATGGATTGCTCTTATCATAGTTGTTTCCATTTGGATCATCATTACTTTCATCACCATTGAAGAATCTATCTGTTACAGTAAAATAAATTCTTGCTTCATCAAATCCAAAATCTTCATCGCCTATAGCTGTTTTTGATTTTACAGTTAGGGTTGTTTCAATTTCGTGTTCTTGTCCATTCTTATCAACTACTACTATTGTTATACTTTTATCACCTGATGTTACAACATCTTTTACCCCGATAGTTTGGCTAATAACATTATTATTTAATAAAGCTAAATCCATAGGAACTTTATTAGATCCACCAACTTCTGATAAATCCATATAAATTTCTTTTATATTATCTTTGCTTACATCTTCATCTAAAGTAACCTTAACTACTGTGTTTTGATCATAATCAACTTCTTTAGGTGATACTTCAGCTACTCCGTTAATATAATATAACTTTAAGTCTACAACACCTGATTTAGCCTCTTCTCCATCTACTATAAAGGTATATTCATATCTTCCTTCTTGAATATTGTTAAGCCTATACTCAAAGTATTGGTTGGTAGAATCATAAGGCATATCATATAAGTTAGAGTTACCATTTTCATCTTCAACTTTTACCTTAACACTTTCAATTTGATCCTGTGCATTATTAAAATATAAATTCCTATCCCTATATCTAAATAATATAGACTTATCATTTATATTAACTTCTGCATTCTCAATTGATGGTACTTGGAAATAATCTTTTTCTCCACTTGCTACTGTTACCTTTGTAATATTAGATTTAGGATCTAAAGTTATATTTCTATCACTTCCAAATGGATCCTTTTCTACCCACTCCCCTTTTCTAATAATAAAACTTATTGTAGATGCGCCCTCTGGAACTAAGAATCTTGCTGTAGCAGTATCTCCATCAAAAGAAGAGAAGTTCTTTTGCATTCCATCAAAGCCTGCCGACCACATCCATATATTCCAATCTTCAAAATCTTTATCTGGTTTTACATACTTAAACTCTACATACTTATTTTCTACTTTACTTTCTTCCCCAACATAAATTGCAGAGTTACCATCAGATATTACTTGGTTACCTGAATCTAAGAAAGCATCTGACCAATCATTGCCACTATGAGGTTTAAATTTATATACATATTTACCTTCTGGAACTTCTAATGTTGTTGAGAAAATACCATTCTCTCCTTTTGTCATTTTGACTTCTTTACTTACATTCCAGTCTACTTGTGGGAATGAACCTATTAAATATAATTCGTCTCCATCATACTTAGTATTTATCGTTATTTTATATTTTCCATCTGTGCCTTGTTCTATTGTATATGTTGGTACTGTTACTACTGAGTTACCATTTGAAGTGTTCTCATTTGAAGGATCAGTGAACCAGTTATTATTTTCATCAAAGAACTTGTATTCATATACTTGTCCAGGTTCTAATGCTAAAGTAGTATAAAAACTTCCATCCTTACTCTTTTGCATTGTGATTGCATTAGAAGCCCAATTTGTCATGCTTCCTGCAAGCTTTACTTGTTCACTATCATGATTTACTCTAAAGGTTACTGTACCATCCCCATTTATTACAGGACTTTGTAGGCTCCCTTTTATTTCTACTACAGAGTTTCCCTCTGCAGTTTCATTAGGGTTGTTAGGATCCTTAAACCAAGTATCTCCTGTAACATACTTATATTGATGAATACCAACACCAAGCTCTAATGTTACTTCAAAAACTCCATCTGTTCCTTTAGTCATTGGTGTAGCAGTAGGATTCCAACCATTCATAGTTCCAGCTATATAAAGCTCTTCAGAATCATACTTAACCCTAAAAGTTACTGTATTATCGTCATTTTTTGTAACACCTAAAGCTTTAATAACTAAAATAGAGTTTCCATCTGGTGAATATTCTTGGGTGAAAGACCCCTCCCAATTGTTACTATTAGGCTTATATTTGTATTGATATCTTCCTGGTGCTAAAGGTACTTCTGTAGTATATCTAAATACACCATCATCGCCCTTAGTCATGGATTCTTGTCCTGATTCCCAACTAGTCATATCCCCTGCTAAATAAAGGGTATCCCCTTCATACTTAACACTAAAAGTTACGGTACCATCTTCGTTAACTCTTGGAGATAGTATTTCAACTCTCATTTGTGTTTCCTGTTTAGTCTCTTGTGCATTTATTGACACCTCAGGAATAGATACTAAACTAAGGCAAAATACTATGGCTAATACCGCTGCTATCTTACCTCTTAGTCTTTTGAAATTATTGACAACCATATTCTCCCTCCTTTTTTAATTTTTGTATATGTTTTCATTAATATATTACTACAATTTTGCCCCTTTTAACCTTATTCTAAAAATGAGAATTTTACATATATTTCCTAAACCTAAAGATAACTTTTCATTCTATTTTTGAACATAAAAAAATAGTTCATCTAAAAGATCAACTCAAAAAATAAAGAAGTCCATTATGAATAACACTCATAATAGACTTCCTTTCCTTTAATTATTTTATAAGCCTAATTCTTCTCCATTAGAAGATATAACCTTCTTATACCACTCAAATGAATCCTTTTTATATCTTTTCATTGTTCCATTACCTTCATTATCAAGGTCTACATAAATGAAACCATAACGCTTTTTCATTTCTCCAGTAGAAGCACTAATTAAATCAATACATCCCCAAGGAGTATATGCAATTAAATCAACCCCATCTTCTAAGGCACCTTCCATTGCTTTAATATGTTCTCTTAGGTATTCAATACGATATTGATCATGTACTTTTTTATCTTCTGTTAGTTCATCTATAGCTCCTAGCCCATTTTCAACAACCATAACTGGAATTTCATAACGATTATAGATTTCATTTAAATAATAACGTAAACCTATAGGGTCCATTCCCCATCCCCATTCAGAATATTGGATATATGGATTTTTTGAACCAAGACTAAAATTACCCAATCCATCCTTAGCCACATTTTTATCGGCTGAAGTACAAGTTGTTGAGTAATAAGAGAAGCTAAAGAAGTCAACTTTTCCTTCTTTTAAATCTTTAATATCCTCTTCTGTATATTCTAGATTAACATTATCTTCTTTCCATAATCTCTTTGCAAATACAGGATATTCTCCACGTACCATAACGTCTCCACAGTAATAAAAACTATCCTGCATCTTCTTTTGATTTTTTAATACATCTTCTGGAGCACATGTTAATGGATACGAACATGCTCCAGCTATCATACATCCTACTTTGTATTCTGGATCAATAGAATGTGCACGTTGTACAGCTCTTGCACTTGCAACAAACTGATTATGTAACGCTTGATAATTATTCGCTATATCATCCTTTGACATGTTAGGAATAAAATCTTTGAACATTAAAAGGCTATTTATTTCATTAAATGTTAGCCAATATTTAACTAATCCTTTATATTCATTAAATAATACTTTAGTATACCTATCAAATAGTGAAATAAGTTTACGATTTTTCCATCCATCTAATTCTTCTTCTAAATAAAGTGGTGTATCATAATGAGAAATTGTAACTAAAGGTTCAATATTATATTTTTTAAGTTCTTCAAATACATCACGATAAAAATCAAGACCTTTTTTATTTGGCTCTTCTTCTATTCCATTTGGAAATATTCTTGACCATGAAATAGACATACGAAACATTTTAAATCCCATTTCTGCAAATAGAGCAATATCTTCTTTATAATGATGATAGAAATCAATTGCATTATGGTTAGGATAATAATACCCATCTAAAATTACACCCTTTGCATCTTTTGGATATGGTGTAAATTGAGGTGCTAGTCCTGTTTCACCACTTGGTAAACGATAAGTTACACCACGTGGCGTAGTAGCTGTTCCAGCAGTTGTAACATCTGTTTTTGCTAGTCCTCTTCCATCTACATTATAGGCACCTTCACATTGATTGGCAGCAGTAGCACCACCCCAATAAAAATCTTTTGGAAAACTCATGTTATATCCCTCCTAATGTACAACTGTAAGAAGCTCATCTCCAGCCTCTACACTATTCTTAGTTGTTTCTATAATATCTAAATAATTGTCAGTATTAGTAATGATAATAGGTGTTTCTACACTATACCCTTCCTTTTTAAGCTGTTCCATATCAAAAGTTACTAATAAATCTCCCTTTTTAACTACGTCACCTTGCTCTATAAAGCTATTGAAATACTTTCCTTCTAATTGAACAGTATTATATCCAATGTGAATAAGCACTTCACAGCCATCTTCTGATACAATTCCAATAGCATGTTTTGTAGGGAATAATGTACGAACTGTTCCATCAAAAGGTGCAACTATTTTCCCTTCAGTAGGATTAATTAAAATACCTTTTCCTAATACTTCACATGCAAACGCCTCATCAGCAGATTCCTTTAATGGTGATATAGAACCTTTAGCTGGGGCAAAAACAACTTCTTGTGTTGATCTTTGAACTTTATTATCTGATTTTTCTTCAATTTTATCATCTTTAAACATTAAATAAGCTAATACAAAAGAAATAATAAATGGAACTGCTACAGCTATGATAAGTGGTAATATTTGTGGTCCTTTAGGATTTAATAGCCCTAATAACCCTATAACTCCCATACCTGTATATGTATACATCATAATATTAGTAAGGTAAACTACAATAGCAGAAGTAGCTGCACCAATACAAGAAATAACAAACATCTTAATACGTGGTAATGTTACTCCATAAATAGCTGGTTCAGTAACACCAAATATTCCTGAAATAAATGCTGGAAGAGCAATTGATTTTAACTTCTTATCTTTAGTTCTTATATAAATCGCTAAAACAACACCAATTTGAGCAAAACATGAGAAGAATGTATACGCCATTAATTGACTAGGTATACCTTGCATTAAATCCATAAATGGGAACATGAATAATACTCCATGAACACCAAATAATACGAACACTTGATAGAATCCAGCTAAAAGAGTCCCTGCAACTATTGGGCTAACTTTAAGTAATGAGTTAATTCCAGTATTAATTCCTACACCAATTAAATTTGCAATAGGTCCAATTAAAACGAATCCTATAGGAACAACAATTACTAATACAAGTACTGGTACAATAAAATTACGAACAAGTTCTGGCACATATTTTTTGAAAAATCTTTCTAAAGGTGCCGCTGCAGCAATCATAAATACAACTGGTAAAAATGTTCCCGTGTAAGTAGCATTAAATACATGTCCAAATAAATTAATATCTACACCATTAATTGCTGGATAACACATAATAGCACCAATAAGGAAACCTAAGTAAGGATCCATTTTTAATTTCTTAGCCACATTGTAACCAAGCATTAATGGTAAGAAGAAGAATATCGCATCTCCAATTGCCATCAATAAAAGGTAAACCCCATCTTCAGGTGTAACAACTCCTAAAAAAGTTAATAAAGTTGTTAGTCCCTTAACAATACCACTAGCACAAATCATGTTTAAGCAAGGTCCCATTCCACCCATAACTACACTTAAAACACGATTAAATAAGCTTGCTTTTTTTTCTTCAACCTCTGTTCCTTCTTTTCCACCATAAGCTTGCATTCCAATCTTTTCACAAACTTCAGCATATACATGAGGTACATGTTCACCAATAACCACCATATATTGTCCCATGGCTTTCATAACAGTAATTACGCCATCCATGTTCTTCAAAACATCATCATTTGCAATACTTTCATCTTTTAGATTAAAACGTAAGCGTGTAATACAATGCTTTAAGTCTATAATATTTTCTTTTCCACCGACATTTTTAATAATATCCTCTGCTAATTTTGAGTATTTTCCCATTTTTTTCTTTGCCTCCATTTTTTCTTAACATTCAAAAACTGAAGGTTTAGCCAACTTAATGTTACCATCCAAACAAAAAATAAGTTTTAACATAATAATACAGCCATTAATCACATCCATTTCTACTAGTATATTGATATTTAAATACCTATAAAGGCATATTAACTTAATTAAAGTTTAGTTTTATAAATGACACGTTCAATATGAATTGTAAGATACAATTGCTCTTCAGGAGATAGCTCATAATTATACTTACTTTTTATATAATCATTAATTTTTCCTACACACTTATATGAAGTATGATATTTTATTTTAACAACATCTAATAATCCATCATTACTTTCGTCATCAATTGTTTTTCCTAAAATTAGTCTTTGAGCAAAAAACTTAAGATGTGTAATAAAACGATAATAATAAACTGAATTAGTATCAAATTCAACTCTAAAATAATATTTAACAATGTTAGATATCTCTTGCATAATACGAGTTATATCAATAATTTGCTCCATATTGCTTTCATCCATTTCTGCATTCACAATATGCAAAGCAATAAACCCAGCCTCATCATCAGGTAATCTTACCTTAAATAACTCTTCAATCATATCTAGTGCATTCATACCAATTTCAAACTCATCTTCATAAAAACGTTTGATATCCCAAATCATAGCGCTCTTCATACTAATTCCTTCTAAATAACGAGAAATAGCAGTATATATATGATCACTTAATGATATTATTAAGCTATCATTCAATCTTTTGCCTAACTTTGTTTCTGCTAAATGTATTATTTCGTCTGCAAGTTTAACATGGTCTAGGGGTATATTTAATAATAACTGCTTAAACTTTTCATTCATTCCTTGATCTTTCAAAACGAAAACTTTATTAACTTCCTTACTATCAACTTCATCACCAATTTTCTTTTTAAAAGCAATACCCTTTCCACAAACAACGCACTCTTTTTCATCTTTATCAAGAGTGATTATAACATTATTATTAAGTATTCTATGTATTATCATATTACTATCCTCCAAAACAAAAAAACCCATCTATAAGCAAAATGGGCATAGTACTCCCACACTGCTTATAAATAGGTCTAGCTTGCATTAAAACAATTACCATCCTAATTTCTATTCTTATTGATTTTATAATATCACAACAATTTAACCTTTGCAATCCTTTTCTTAAAAATAAAAAGGCCTAGATTACTCTAAGCCTTTAATATCAATCATTCTATTTTGCCTTTATAAGCTTAACGATTGTCTCAGCAGTAGCTTTCTTCCATTCAAAGTTCCCCTTCGGCTCCTTTTCACGGGAAAGTCTTACAGAAGTAATATCCTTAAAACTTGTTAAGTCAGCTAAAGCTTTCTTACAAGTTTTGTTATTACTTCACCATGTGGGGTATTTGGGAACATATCCTTAACCCTAGTCTTTATAACCTCATATCCAGCATCAATTAGTACCTTTAAATCAGTAACTAATGTCTTAGGGTTACAAGATACATATATTATTTCCTTAGCATTAAATTTAATAACATATTCTAATGCCTTTGGATGAACTCCACTTCTTGGTGGATCTAATATGATTATATCTGGTTTATCCTTAACATTTTTAATTGTTACAGCAACATCACCAGCTATAAACTCACAATTATCTAATCCATTAAGTTTAGCATTTTCCTTGGCAGCTTCAACAGCTTCTTCTATAAGTTCAATTCCAACTACCTTTTTAGCATTTGGTGCAACTATTTGACCAATAGTTCCAGTTCCGCAGTAAAGATCGAAAACAACTTTATTATCAGCATCTCCCATATATTCTCTAACAATACTATAAAGGCTTTCTGCTCCTTTAGTATTAGTTTGGAAGAATGAGAATGGTGATATATTAAATTTTAGTCCTAATAATTCTTCTTGAATATGGTCTATACCATAAAGAATATTTACCTTTTCAGGCACAACTGCATCAGAGAATGAGTTGTTTTCTGTATGGATAATAGAAACTAGCTTTCCTTCATACTTAGCATTCTTTAGAATATCTACATACTCATCTAAATTAAAATCTATTTGAGTTGTAGTTACAAGGTTAACCATAAGCTCCCCTGTATTCTTAGCTTTTCTTATAACTAAGTGTCTTAAATATCCCTCTCTCTTCATTACTCTATAGTAAGGTAAATCTTGCTTTCTAAAGTAATCAACTGTAAGGTTTATTATAGTTCTAAAATCTTCATCAACTATTTTACACTCATGAACATTTATAATTCCAAATGATTTATTCTTTATATGCATTCCAAGAGTCAGTTCTCCACCCTTTTCCATATCTCCAAAGGTGAATTCCATCTTGTTTCTATATTCCCATTGATCCTTACTTCCAGTAACCCCTTCATAATTTCCTGTAGGAACATCTGCATTTACAAATAACTCTTTTACTTCATCACTTAATAACTCTAACTGTTTATCATAAGATAGATTTTGTGATGAACACCCACCACAAATACCAAAGTGAGGACATTTAGGTTCTATTTCATATTCAGCTCTTTCAACAACTTCTAAAGCTTTTACTTCTGCATAATCAGCTTTTTTCTTCTTTACTCTTCCCTTAACAACTTGACCTGGGAATGTATTCTTAACATAAATCTTTCTATCTCCCTCAGTTCCAATACCTATAGAAGGAAATTCTGTCTTCTCTATTTTTACTAGTATCTCGCTGCCTTTTCTCATGTTCAACTCCTATTGTTCGTTTTCTTCTACAACTTCCTCTGTAGCATCATCATTTTTTACTTCTTTAGTATGATTATCTAACTTAAGTATTCTCTTTCCTATAGTTGTACCGTACTTTCCCCCTTCTAATAAAGGGAAATATAAGGCATTAATTATAAACATGTTAATTATTAAGAAAATCTCTGTTGTCACCATTGTGAACCCAAATATTCTTAAAACACCTTCCACTACTAATAATCCTAAGGCTGACACACCAAAGATTATCATTTCATCTAAAACTCCTGCAAAAATCTTCTTTAACAAAACTTTTCCTCCTTAAATTCATTAATTAGTAGTAGTTGCTGCATCTATATTTTCCTCTGAACCTTCTTTTACAAATTGCAGTTCCTTAGTTTCTAAAGTATATACTAGGTATTCTTTATTTACAGTATATTCTTCATATAAACCATTTATAGTGTTTTGATAAACCCCTTCACCACTATCACTCTTTAATATTTTTATAATTTCTTCATTAATTTTAGAATAATCTCTATCCTTTTCTCCTGTCATAAACTCAACAAAAGATGCTAAAGATGTATCCCCAAAATCGAATCTATTTTCACCACTTAAAGCACCCTCTCCATCAAAATTTAAAGATAACTTAAGTGTTATTTGCCCTGATGCTAAATCATCCCCAAATAATTTTCTTCCAAAATATAAACTTTCAAGACGATTTTTCTCTGGCTTTTCATTATCAAGATATAAATACTTCTTACTTACAGTCCTACCTTTTTCTTGCTTTACGCTTTCTTCACCTTTTTCATTAAAAGTTAAGCCGTACATTTTACACTTATCTCTTACTTCAACAAAAAGTTTATCAAACTTTTCATCAAAAGTTTTTAATGTTATATCCTTAGTCCATTCTCCATCTAAGTTTGAATATTTCTCATCACTTGCAATAGCAAATGTTTTTGTATTGTCTTCTTTGTTCTCCTTGTTACCACACCCTACTAATGATACTGTCATCATAGTCCCTAAAATAAGAGCTATTATTTTTTTAGACATTATTTCTCCTCCTATGAACCCCTATATATAAACATTTTTTTGCTCTTTTAATACGGATTAATTATATCATTAAAACGCTTATTTTAAAACAAATATCATACTTTTATACTATCTTTTAATTTTTCAAAGGATGCTTCTCCTATCCCTTTTATATTTTTTATTTCCTCAACAGATTTAAATTTTCCATTTTTCTCTCTATATTTTATAATTTCTACTGCTTTTGCAGGCCCAATTCCTGGCAAAGAATCTAATTCTGTTTCATTTGCTGTATTAATATTTATTTTTCCATTACTATTTGAACCAGCACTTGCAAAAGACCCATTTTCCTCTTGCCCTTTTATAGGAATTATAACCTCTTGATTATCTGACAACTTTTCTGCTCTATTTATTTTAATCAAATCAGCCTCACTTGTAGTACCTCCAGCAATCTTAATTGCATCTTCTACTATACTCCCCTCATCTAATCTATAAATATTAGGCCTTTTAACCCCTCCTTTTACATCTACTACTATTTGCTTATTTTTCAGTTCAATAGCCTCCCCTTCATCCTCTTCAACAAACATACTTTCAGTCTCATTCTTCTTTAACTGATCTTTGCCAGATTTAACATATGTAAATAAAGCATAGAAACTTACCATAACAACGATAGTTATAATCCCTACAGCTGTATACTTTTTCTTCATAAAACACCTCATGCCTTTAATATTCTCTTATGATTATTAACAAAAACTCTATATTTAACCTAATATATTCTATTTTTATTAATTTTATAGAATTAATTTAAAAATTTTGTTAGAATATATTATATTATTGTTTTTTGAGAGGTATTGAATGAATAATTTATTTAAATATATAAAAAGATCTTTATCTATGCTAACGGCAATTCTTATATTCAGTTTATTATTTTTACCAAGTAACATTGTTTACGCTGAAAGTAGCCCATATTTAACTAGTGAAGGTGTAACTTTACTAGATGCTGATACAGGACAAATACTATTTTCTAAAAATGGTGATAAAAAATACTATCCTGCATCTACAACAAAAATAATAACTGCAACAATTATACTAAATGAATATGACAATTTAGACACAGTTGTAACTGTAGGAAAAAATCCTCCCTTTGCTGATGGAAGTTCCATAGGTTTAAGAGAAGGGGAGAAAATTACTCTTGAGCATTTGTTATTAGGACTTTTACTTGAGTCTGGTAATGACTGTGCAGAAGCATTAGCTGAGTTTGATGCTGGTTCTAAAGAAGCTTTTGCAAAAAAAATGAATGACTTTGCAAAAGCAATTGGAGCTAATAATAGTCACTTCACAAACCCTAGTGGTTTACCAGACGAAAATCATTATACAACACCAAATGACTTAGCTCTTTTTATGAGGGAAGCAATTAAAAACCCTAAGTTTGTTGAAATGACTAGAACTGTAATGCTTCAACTACCACCTAGTAACTTAGATGGCTATGAAAGATGGCTAAATAATCATAATTCTATATTATTGAAAAATTCAAAGTATTTTTATGAATATTCACTATCTGCAAAGAGAGGATATACTTCAGAAGCAAGATTTACAAATATTATTGCTTCTGAAAAAGATGGACATAGACTAATAGCTTCTTTCTTAATGGGTGAAAGTATAGAAAAAGTTTATTCAGATGCAAAAACAATATTTAATTATGGATATAATAACTTCACTAAAAATGAAGTTTATAAAAAGGGAGAAGTAATTACTGAAGTTGCCATAGATGACAATTCTTCTATTCCAGTTTTAGCTAATGAAGATGTTTATTATACAACTAAAAACGGTACAAGTGATAAGCTTAATTCTTCCCTTGAATATACACTTCCTAGCAAATTAGCTAAAATGAGCTTAAAAAATGGAGAAGTTATTACTACTGCAAAAGTCAATATTGATGGTGAAACTTTTAAAACTATAGATTTAATTAGTGGAATAAATAGAGATTACACTAATAAATTAGCTTTAATGGATTTCTTAAAGGAAAATAAAGTATTGTTAATAACTTTAGGAACAGCCTTGATAATTCTTATTATTTTATTAACATCTGTACATAGAAGAAGAACAAAAAAGAAAAGATTTATGAATAAATGGGAAAAAGTTATAAATAGAAAAAAGTGAGAAGGTAATTTACCTTCCCACTTTTTTTAATAAGCTTTCCATATCATCTGGTAACTTTGCTCTTAAAGACAATGTTTCCTTAGTCTTTGGAGACTTAAAATCTAATCCATAAGCGTGAAGAGCTTGCCTTGGTATCAGCTCTTCATCTCCTTCAAAACCGTAAAGAGTATCTCCATATATAGGGTGGCCTAAATGTTTCATATGAACCCTTATTTGATGAGTTCTACCTGTTTCAAGTAAACATTCTACTAAGTCAGCATCTTTAAAGCTTTCAATCACCTTATAGTGAGTTATACTTCTTTGCCCTCTTTCATCAACTATTCTCATGGTTCCAAACTCTTCACCATCAGGTCTATATATAGGTGCATCTATAGTTCCTTCTTTTTCTTTAAGATTTCCGTGAACTATTGCAAGATATCTCTTCTCTAAATTATTTTCTTCCATTTCTTTAGATAAAGCCATATGAGCAAATTGATTCTTAGCTATTATTATTAATCCTGATGTATTCATATCAAGTCTACTAACTAATCTTACAATACAGTTTTGATTAGTTTCTTTGAAATAAAATAGTACACCATTGGCTAAGGTACCACTTTGATAACTTTTTGTAGGATGAACTACCATATATGGCTTTTTATTAATAACTAGAATATCCTCATCCTCATATACTATATCTAAGTCCATTTTTTCCGGAGTTATATTTTGACTTTCATCACTTTGGAGATTTATTTGAACTAAATCTCCAGTGTGAACAATATATCTCATTCTTACTTCTTTTTTATTAACTAATATTCTTTTCTCTATAGCAGATCTTCTAATTAATCTACTAGACAACCCCAAATCTTCCTTTAGAAACTCTCTAATAGTAGCCCCTTCATATTCTTTTGAAACTTTTTTTTCTAAAGTACTCATTCTACTCTCCTAGTTTTTTATAGTCCTCTCCAAGTATGATAACAGCATCATATTGTTCATATTTTATATCTTCCAATTTCTTATCAGACTTAGTTATTGTAGGCAAATCCTTATTAAGAGCTTTTTTAAGTTCTTCATTATCAGTATTTATTATACTTTTAGTTGTAGGATTTCCATTTCCAACATCAACTACAGTCCATCCAGTTAATTCTAACTTTGATTTTACTTCTCCAGCTAAGCCATTAATCTTTGTACCATTTAATATAAGTACTCCTAGCTTAGTTTTATCTACAGTTGTATCACCTGTATTATGAAGCGCTTTTAACAACTCTTGATTATAGTTTTTATTGAACACTACATAAGACTGTCCACCTATAGTCTTAAAATCTCCTTCTACAGTCCACATCTTAACTGTAGCCGGGTCCACTTTAACAACATCTAGTGCATAAGATAAAAGCTTGCTTGTTGGCATATTAGTTTGGATATTTGATCCTATTGCATTAATTATATCTGGAACTTTTAATACAATTGAAGGTCCTGTACATTTTTCAACTACTTTTTGTATAAATTTATGCTGATTTTCTATTCTACCTATATCTCCAGTAGCTAATCCAGTTCCATCATTATTTTTTCTCCATCTAAAGAACTCTTCTGCCTTTTTACCATCTAAATGTTCTACTGTTCCACCTTTAAAACTTATATGAAGATCTTGACTTGGATCATCATAATACATGTCTCTTTCTATCTCCATCTCAATTCCACCTATAGCGTCAATAAATTGTCTAAAGGCATTATAATCTATTTTAACAGTATAATTTATTTGTATTCCTAATAAATCTTCTACCAAACTTTTAACCTTGGTTTCACCTTTTTGGTATGCTGCATTTATCTTATAATTACGTCCATTTTCAGTAATTAACGTATCTCTAGGTATAGATACTAAATCTAAATCCTTTTTCTTTGGATCATATTGTGCTACCATTATAGTGTCAGTTCTTTTAATCTCATAATTATTGGTTTGATTTGGATCACCTATATCAAGTCCCAGAACAAGAACATTAACTGCTTCATCTGGCGCTGGCGTTACAGCTTCACCTATATTACCACCTTTTATTTTGCCTAACAAACTACCTACGGAAATAACCACAATAGCTAGTATAATAATAAATACAGATAAAACTCCTATTAAAACCTTCTTCTTTGTCGATGTTTTCCTTTTTTTCTTTCTGCTTCTTGGCCCCTTATCATCCTCAATTGGTCTTCTCTTTTTTATTTTAACTTCTCCATATTCTTGAAGCTGTCTAATTTCATCTTTTTTTCTTCTTTTTCTTAACTCTTCTATTTCTTGTGGAGTTCTTCTTCTTTGTTTTTTTCTTCTTATTGCCTCTGGTTCCCTTCTATCTCTTGACATTTTTCTCCCCCTCTACCCCCTATTAATAATCAAGTAATTTCTAGCCTTTACAGTATTAATATCAATAGGAGAATCTTTAGCTAGCAAAAATTTCATTGTATGTGTAAGCCCCAACAAGACACCATTATCTAAAGCCTTCAATGTTGCTTCTCTTATTTCCTCAACTCCATCAAAACTCCTTGAAGGTTCTATCATATCTGCTATATAAATTATTTTCTCTAACTTCGACATATTCTCTCTTCCAGTAGTATGCCATCGTATAGCATTTAATACATCTTCATCTTCTATCCCCAAAGCTTTTTTTGCTACTATTGGCCCTACTATACTATGCCACAATTCAAGAGTAACTTTTTCATCCTCTGTAAGAACTATATTGTTTTCTTCCATAAGCTCTATCATTTCATCTTTATGGGTATATTTAGCTATATCATGACAAAGTGCTGCAAGCTCAGCCTTTTCTTCAGATACCCCATTTAATACTGCTAACTTTTTAGCTACAGAAACCACCCCTAAAGTATGAATGAATCTTTTTTCATTAAGACAACCTTTAATATAATCATAAGCCTCATTCATAAAAACCATTTTAATGCTCCCTATATAAACCTTTTTCTTTTATTATATCTAATACAACTGCAGGTAGAATATCATCTACCTTTTCATTATTAATTATTTTCTCTCTTATATCTGTAGAGGAAATATGAATTCCTGGTACCTCTAAAAGAATAATATCTCCATTATATTTCTCTTCTACAAATCTCTTTTTATTTACTAACTCCTCATTGTTGTAACCTGGTCTAGTAAATACAACAAATTTGCACAGTGAAAATATTTTATCTATCTCTTTCCACTTATCAATGCCTAAAAGACAGTCTGCTCCCGTTATAAAGTATAAGTCTTTATACTCTTTATAAAAATGCTCTAAAGTTTTATATGTATAACTTTTTCCTTCTTTTTTTATTTCATAGTCAGAAACCTCAAAACCTATCTTACCCTCTATAGCCTTTTGTACCATTTCTAGCCTTAAGGATGCCTCTGTAACCTTTTTATCGGTTTTCAGAGGCTGTATTCCTGCTGGCATAAAAATAACTTTATCTAAATTCAACTTCTTTTTTGCTTCTTCAGCTATATAGATATGGGCTAAATGTATAGGATCAAAGGTTCCTCCAATTATACCCACCCTACACATATTACTTATTCTTTGCTACTGGAATTTCAATTTTAGGATTTTTCTTAGATTTCTTATATAAAACAATCTTACTTCCAATTGCTTGAATTCCTTCTGCCTTAATCTTCTCACAGATGTAGTCAGAAGCTTCTCTTGTTTCAAGCCCACTGTTTTCAAGAACCTTTATTTTTATTAATTCTCTCTTCTCTAAAGCTTCTTCAACTTGCTTTAAAAAAGTTTCTTCAATTCCATTTTTACCTATTTGAAATATAGGTTGCATATCGTTAGCTAAGCCTCTTAAATAAGCTCTTTGCTTTCCTGTTAACATTTATGTTCCTCCTAAATTACATTAAGTACTCAAATTCAAAGTCGTTTAAGTTAACCATATCTCCGTCTTGAATACCCATTTCTCTTAATTCATCAAGTACTCCCTTATTCTTTAATACTTTATGGAAGTATCTTAATGAGTCTGCATCATGTACGTTTACCGCACTTAATAATCTATCTACGAAGCTTCCAAATACATAGTAAGTATCGTATTCTTCCCCTTCTTCAACTCTGATTTCATAAGTAAATTTCTTTTCTTCTGGTATATATCTTTCATCTTCAGCTATTTCAAGTTCAGTTATTGGAATTTCCTTAAGCATTCTAGCTGCTTCCTTAATAACATCATCAACACCATCTCTTGTAGCTGCTGACATTTTAAATACCTTATCAAAGCCTAATTCTTGTACTTTCTTTTTGAAGTTTTCAAAAACTTCTTCATCATATAACATATCAGTCTTATTAGCTACAACAATTTGAGGTCTATCCCAAAGTTTAACTGAGTAATTCTTAAGTTCTTCATTAATCTTTACAAAGTCTTCAAATGGGTCCCTACCTTCTATTCCTGATATATCAACTACATGTATTAATAATCTAGTTCTTTCAATATGTCTTAAGAACTCTAATCCTAAACCAACACCTTCTGATGCACCTTCTATAATACCTGGAATATCTGCCATAACAAATGGTTCTACTCCATCAGCTGCAACAACACCTAAATTTGGTTTTAAAGTTGTAAAGTGATAGTTTGCTATCTTTGGCTTTGCCGCTGTAGTCATTGAAAGGAAAGTTGACTTACCTACATTAGGGAAACCTAATAACCCAACATCAGCTAAAAGCTTAAGTTCTAATACAATTTGCATTTCTTCTCCAGGCATTCCTGGTTCAGCAAAGTGTGGTGCCTGTCTTGTAGGCGTAGCAAACTTAGCGTTTCCTTTTCCACCTTTACCACCTCTTAAAAGAACAAATACATCATCCTTATGTGAAAGGTCAGCAATTACCTTATTTGTTTCAGCTTCTCTAATAATAGTTCCCATTGGAACAGTTATATAAAGATCTTCTCCATTTTTACCATAACATTTTGATGTTGAACCCGCTTCTCCATCTTCTGCTATAAACTTCTTTCTATATTTAAAATCAAGAAGAGTAGTGATTCCAGTATCTACTTTAAATACAATACTTCCACCTTTTCCTCCATCTCCTCCATCTGGTCCACCTAATGGGACATATTTTTCTCTTCTGAAGGAAACAGAACCATTACCACCCTTACCAGACCTTACAAATATCTTGGCTTTATCTATGAACATAATCTCACCTATCCTTATGTAAAATCTTCTTTATTTATCTATTGTTTCTTATTTCTCACCTTATTATAACATGAACATATATGTAATAAATTAAACAAATATTACAAAATTATCTTTATATGCATATTACTTAAAAAAAGCACCCTGAACCAGGGTGCTTTATTTAACAAATTATTCAGCTATTGCTTCAACGTCAACTGGGTAAACAGAAGCTCTCTTCTTGTCTCTTCCCACTCTTTCGAATCTAACAACACCATCGATCTTAGCAAATAAAGTGTCATCTCCACCTTTACCTACGTTTAGACCTGGGTGAATCTTAGTTCCTCTTTGTCTTACTAGTATGTTTCCAGCAAGTACGAATTCACCGTCAGCAGACTTAACACCTAATCTCTTAGATTCTGAGTCTCTTCCGTTCTTTGAGCTACCTACCCCTTTTTTGTGGGCAAATAATTGAAGGTTCATTTTTAGCATGGATTACACCTCCTCTTTAATTAAAGTAATATATTCTCTACGTTTCTTACTACCAAACATTTCATCCAAGCTTAAGATTGTACTCTCAATGCTTTTCTCAAAGGTTCTTAAAAGAACTTGAGATTGCTCTATTTCTTCTTGGGTAAACCCATTAAGATCTAGGGCAAGATATCCATCCCTTATTTCATAGTTTACATTAAGTTTTAACACTTCATCTAAACCTATAACCACACTTTGAGATAAAACTGAAACTGAGTTACAAACCATATCGTAAGCATCTCCAGCTAAAATAGCTTCTCTCCCAATTAGAGCATGATTATTAATTCTAAAGGACATTATGTTTTCGTTTTTAGATTCAATCCTAATTTCTATCATAAGAATTAAGCTTCGATCTTTTCTACTACTAACTTAGTATAAGGTTGTCTATGACCATTCTTTCTTCTGTAGTCTTTCTTTCTCTTATACTTGAAAACTGTTACCTTCTTAGCCTTACCTTGAGCTAATACTTTAGCAACAACCTTAGCACCTTCTACTAATGGAGCTCCAACCTTTAAAGTTTCTCCTCCAACAGCAAGTACTTCAGTTAATTCAACTGTTGAATCAACAGCAACGTCTAGCTTTTCAACGAAAAGAACGTCTCCTTCTTGAACTCTGTATTGTTTTCCACCTGTCTTTACTACTGCGTACATTAAAAACACCTCCTCATAACGGTCTCGCCACTATAGGTACAAAACTATTATGTTTTGTTTTTTAAAAAACCTGTGCGTGTGCGGTTTACTGTACTAGTCTATCATAATTTAAAAATATTGTAAAGCAAAAAGTAAGTTTATGATAGTTGAAATAATAAAGTGAATTGGGATAATCAAGTTAATCAATATAATTTGGATACGGATAACTTTTTTATAAAAATTTCAAATAAATTTTCTTATAAAATCTTTACTTATTATCCGTTTATCCTTATTACTCTTGCCGCTTTCACCACCTATATTTACCATCATTACTCTTTCACTATTCTCTTCTCTTCAGTATATACCTTACTTTCACTTTTTTTAATTTCATGTACCTTATTAAATACGTATAGGCTCGGAAGTAGTATTATTAAAATTGCCGCTGCAATTCCTGCCCTTATATCAATTTCTATTTCATAGTTCCAGATTTTCGAAATAATATTAGACTTTTTATTTTGAATGTTGTTAAAAACTTCTTTTTTAAACTCAGGAGTAGCCTTTATTTCTATAAATTCATCCTTCATAAAATTCTTAAACTCTTCATCAAATTTATCCTTCATATATTTCACCTCCAGAGCATCTTTTAATATATTCTTTCCCTCTTCTAATTCTAGTTTTTATTGTATTTTCATTACTTTCAAGTATTTCTGCAATCTGAGTTATTTTCATTTCTTCAAAATAATACATATATAAAGGAATTCTATATTTAGCAGGAGTTTTAAATAACCATCCTCTTATTTCTTCCCTAGAATACTTATTTAAAACTATTTCTTCAGTAAACTCTTCATTAGGAATGTTTCTATTAAGTTCTTCTTTAACTATCTTTCCATTTTTCTTTAAGTAAGAGAAACAAGTATTAATAGTTATCTTATATATCCAAGTATAAATAGAGGAATTCCCTTTAAATCTATCTAGATTTTTATATATCTTCAAAAATACTTCTTGAGCCAAATCTTCACTTTCATTCAGATCCCCTGTTTGAAGATAGCAAAGTCTTATAATTGAATTACTGTATTCTTCAACTATATCTTCGAAAACCTTGTCTTTATTTAGTTTTATATTATCTGTTAATCCTTTAATATCCTCATAACTACTCATATGCATCACTACCCCACCATATAAACCTACTCTTCTCTAATCGCTCTATTCTTTAAGCCTTTCATCGTACCATTTTACTACTTAATCATACTTTCCTTGAAGCGCTAACTTATATCCATAATATTTTTTACTTTCCTCTATAATTAAATTTAATTAACATATTACCCAATATAAATATCAAATTGGAAAGATTAATAATAAGCTAAACTAGATAATAATTGTATGGCAAACCTTTATCTTAATTTTATAGTTTTTCACTATTTAATTCTCTCTCATAAACATTAATCATCCCAATTACTTCTCCAACTATCAAACCAATTTTTTTCAACATCCTCAATCCCTATATCTTTTAACTTATCATAGTATTCATTATACTTTTTTATACTTTCTTCCTTGTCTAAGTTTATATAATCCCAATCACCATAGTACCTAATAATCGGATATAAAAATTCTCTACTACAATTTCCTTTTTCTATTTCTTCTTGATACCATTTAATTCCTTCTTCTAATTTACCTTTCTTTAATAGTTTATCTCCTTCATTTAATATCTTTTCAGGATTTTTATACCTCAAAGCATCATATGGGGTTTGAGCTAACACTCTTCCAGCTTCATCTTTATAAGTTAGATATATATAAATATCTGTTTTCTTTATGGTTCCTAGATACCCAAATCCAAAATCTCCACCATCATCACCTAATGCAAAATTTTTCATTAAGAAACAACCATTACTTAAGGGAAGCCTTACTTTCCAATCTCCATTTATAATACTCTTATAAGAGACTACGCCTGCATTTCCGCAAGACACATCTATATATTTTGCATTTTTTACCTTTGGCAAATTTATTGTAAGCCATTCCTTACTTATATCTAAAACTTCTTTATTTATATCCATATACTCTAATATCTCATAGTCAACCACAACATCTTCATCCCCAACTTTTGTAGTTGTAACATTATGAACTCTTTCATTATTTATATCTTCTTTAATTTCATTAAGTTGGGCATTCTGGAGTAAATATCCCTGAATAGTTAAAGTAACATCATGTTCCCCTTTTGATACACCTATGAATTCATAATATCCATTTTCATCTGTATATACCCTTTGAATAGCTTCATCACTAAGATTTGAATAATATCTATTTAAGTTATAAACATCCTCTACCCCTAAAGCTATTCTTTGATAGGGAACTCCTTTCCCATTCTTAATTATTCTTCCTGATATTTTTTTATCCCCCCCATCTCTTATTGTAAATGTAGTCTGGCATTTAAAATCTATATATTTTAACGGTTCCAAATTCTTTTCATCATAATCTAGACTAGAATTTTTAAAATTATCATTTGCTCCGAAAACTCTTCTATATTCCTCATTATAAATCTCAGCATTCTTATAATTATATAAAATATTCAAATATAAAACTTGAAAATTATCGTCATCAAAATTCTCTTTACACAGTTCTAAAGCTTCATCTGTTTTATAATTTTTTGCAAGAATTATTACTTTATTAATTAATCCTACTCTTCTAACATCAATATTATCTGAATTTATAGCATGATTTATATAATCCATCGCCTCTTTAGTATTATTTAAGATAGCTAATGTATTTATAAGCATACTTAAATTCTTACAATAGTATTCATCTTCTTCTCCTTTAGATACCCCCCTCTTATAATTCTCTATAGCTTTATTCACTCTTTTTTCATCACCTATAAATCCATTAAACATTCCAAAGCTTGCTTTATAAATATTATCTTCCAATATATTATAATACCCTGTTGCTATATCATAATATGTCTTCCCATTATTTGAAGTCACTTTCGGTACTTTAGAATACAATTCCATAATAGCTGTCCCATAGTAACTCTTTTTGTTATAATATCTCTCATTTCTTGTATTAATTAAACAACTTGCTATCGAATATAGAATAAACGGAAACAATATAAATATGGAAATTAAAATCATGCATAAATGTCCAACCTTTATTTTCACTTTATATTTCTTCATAGTTAAAGCCCCTCTCATTTTTCTTCTTACTTGGTTAGACTAAGCATTTCAGAAAAAGTTTCACTTCACAAGTTTATTTATTCTTAAGTTCCTGCATTCTTTTAAAACAAAAAACTCGTCATGAAACATGACGAGTTTAAAATTCAGACTATTGTTTTTGCCATAATGCAGCTACATTAGCTGGCTCCCATCCTGGTAAAGATGTGTGTGCCTGTCTACAAGCATAATTGCTTCCGTTATAACTTACTATATCACCATTTTTATATGATACATAAGCCGCCCATGCTTGAACCTCTGGTGTATAGTTTTCTACTACAACAGTTACTTTATTTGATATAACAGAATTTGATCCTTCATAAAGAACAATTGTGTAATCATAGCTACCAACATCTTTATTTGTGATTTTTTTTGTAAGAGTTACTTGTTCACTATTGCCAGCAGTTAGTGTACCTGAAGCTACTTCTGTACTTCCTTCAAGAATTTTATAGCTTGTTGCTTTATTATATTCAGGAACTATAGCTGATAAAGTATAATTTCCATTATTAACAGCGCTAGCTGATAGTGTTGCCGCCTTTAATGTAATTTCTGGTTGTGGTTCTACCTTTACTACTACCTTATTTGATGTTAAAGAATTAGTACCATCACTTAAAACCACGGTATATTCATATTGTCCATTTTCTTTATTACTTAAACTCTTTGTAATTGTAGTATCCTTAGAATTTCCTGCTGTTAATGTTCCTGTAGCAATCTCCATTGTACCCTCTAGAATCTTATAGCTTGTTGCAGTATTTCTTGATGGTACTGTAGCTGTTAATGTATAACTTCCATTATTAACTCTACTAACAGAAAGAGTTGCAGGCTTTAATGTATTTTGAACTGGAGTTAGTCTATCAAAATAATCTCTATAATTATTAGAAAACTCAAAATTATTTTTAGCATCCCAATTAATAGACCATGTCATTAAACCTCTGAATGCTGGATATCCTTTACCATTAGCTAACTTATACTTTCCACCATATGATATACCTTTAATTAAATAATCTAATGCTTTCTTCATCTCTGTTGGATTTATATATCCACCACTTGGTGCAGCAGCCTGAGTTGCTGGCAAGCCAATCATAACTTGGTCTTCTCTTAAAGCTGGGAACATATTATTACTATTACCTGCTATAGGGAATCCATATAAAAGCATTTCTGCCATTGCTACTTCATAATCTGCTGTTCCTTGTGTATATGTGACACCATCTAACCCTTGATTACCACCAGCATTATAATGTTGTACATGAATATAAGTTAATTTGTCTCTTAATCCATATATTATTGGAAGATAAGCTCCCCAAATGTTTCCATAAGCAGTAATTCCACCTTGAACATAAGCTGTTTCTGGAGCCATACTTATAATAAAGTTCGACCCATATTTATCAGATATTTCTCTTACCCCTGAAATAAGATTAACTATTTGTGGTGTTTTAGGATTCTTGAAATCTGTATCTGATGCTTGTAATGATATACCGGATTCTAAGTCTATATCCAAACCATCAAAGCCATATTTATCTACTAAATCACATATTGACTTAACAAACTTTTCTTTAGCTGTTGCATCTGGTAATAATACCACACCATTTTGTCCACCTATTGATAAAATAACTTTTTTACCTTTGCTCTTAATGTATTGAACATCTGAAATAAACTGTTCTTCATCATAGCAAGGTGTAAATTCAACAACAGCTCTATCACTATATGTTTCTCCAAAAGCTACGTTTATAACATCCCACTTATCTGATACATCCCTCAAGTTAATAATTCCTGTGCCATTATCAAAATTATGCCAATATCCCACAAGTAACCTTTCTCCTAAGCTTTGTGCAGCACTAACTGCCTTAATAGGAATAATTGATACGAATAGTAATACAGCAGCAAAAATTGATACTAGTCTTTTACACTTTCTAGTCATAATATACCCTCTCCCTTTTTAATTTTTCATATTTTTTTAATATGTATTCTAAGACAGCTATTCACATTAGCTAGCTATTTTAAATATTCCCACTAGTCAATTCACTATATTTGTACTAATTAACTTAGGTTTTTATGCTTCTACAATTATTGATTTTTTATGAACTTATAAAAGATATGATTTAGTAATATTTTCAGATATTACTAAATATGTTTTATTGATAATCATATAAAGATAAGGGGTTACTTTATGTTTAAAAAATTTCTTAATTCAAATGTAAAATTTCTTATTTCTATAACTCTTTCAATTGCTCTTTTTTTAACTCTAATTCCAGCCACACTTACCTCTGCTTCAACATCTTCTGTTCCTAAACATGTATTAGTTGGCTACTGGCACAACTTTGAAAACGGTTCAGGTACAATAAAGCTAAGAGATGTTTCTGATAACTGGGATGTAATTAATCTATCCTTTGGTGAACCTACATCTGTAACTTCTGGGGATATTCAATTTAAACCTTTTAATGCTACAGAAGAAGAATTTAAATCTGATGTAAAATATCTACAAAGTAAAGGAAAGAAAGTATTACTTTCAATTGGTGGTCAAAACGGCCAAGTTCAATTAAAAGATGCTACTGCAAGAGATAAATTTGTAAGTTCTGTATCTAATATAATTGACACTTATGGATTAGACGGATTAGACATAGATTTTGAAGGTCATTCTTTATATCTTGACCCAGGTGACAAAGACTTTAAAAATCCTACTACTCCAGTTATTGTAAACCTAATTAGCGCTTTAAAAGAATTAAAAGCTAAATATGGTGACAACTTTATGCTTACTATGGCTCCTGAAACTTTCTTTGTTCAATTAGGATATACTTACTATGGTGGTTTAAATAGTTATGTTGATTCTAGAGCTGGTTCATACCTACCTGTTATTTATGCACTTCGTGATTCTTTAGACTGGCTTCAAGTTCAATACTATAACTCAGGTGCTATAAATGACTTAAATGATAAATCCCAAACTATGGGATCTGCTGAATTCTATGTTTCATTGGCAGATATGCTTTTAACAGGATTTAATGTTAATAAAGACTCTAATTACTTCTTCCCTGCTTTAAGAGAGGATCAAGTAGTTATAGGGGTACCTACTTCATCTTATGCAGGTAATGGATGGGTTTCAAATAGTGAAGTCGAAAAGGCAATTACCACATTAATGAATGGCGGTACTGTTGGTAGTTATACTGTCAAAAATGCTCATCCTAATTTAAGGGGACTTATGACATGGTCAATAAATTGGGACAAATATGCTTCTTATTCATGGTCAAATCATTTTCGAAAGTACTTTGATTCTTTAGCACCACAAACAAATACACTTAAAGCGCCTACTTTATCAGCTAGTTCTGTACAAAATGCTAGCTTTACTTTAAGTACTAAAGTCCCTGCTTACAACACTGCTACATCCTATAAAATATTAGAAGATTCAAAGGTAATATCATCTGGTACTTTAGTTGCTGGCCAATCCAAAGAAGCCTCTATAAGTTATGAAGTTAAAAATAAAGCTGATGGAACTTATAAATATAAGGTTGAATTATCAGACTCTGCTAGTTCTGTAAATTCCAATGAAGTAACTGTTACTATAAAGGCTCCAACTCCACCTACTCTAAAAGCAGCCACTATATCTAATGGTGAATGTAAAAATGGAAATTATACAATTTCCATAGAAATTCCTGATAGTAACTTAGCTACTTCTTATAAGTTATTTGAAAATAACACTGAAATTGCTTCAGGTAATCTTTCTTTAAATGAAAATACTCAAATAATAACTAAATCTATATCTAATAAACCTGAAGGAACTTATAACTATAATGTAATCTTATACTATGAAAACTCATCTATTAACTCAAATGAAATAACAGTTAATGTACCAAAGTATGAAGTAGAGACTCCTGTTTGGAAATCTTATACAACCTATAAGGTTGGAGATATAGTAACTTATGCAGGTAAAGAATATAAATGTATTCAACCTCATACTTCACTAAATGGATGGGAACCTAGCAATGTACCTGCTCTATGGAGTGTAGTATAATATAAAAAAATCCCGTCATATTTTTATGACGGGATTTTATTCAAAAGATTTCTATTACTCTTTTTTATAAATTTATTTCTTTCTATCCAACTGATTATCTTGTACCCATTTATCCAAAATCTCTTCGTTCATTTCATCCTGATTATCAGTTAACGAACTCTCCACTTTTCCGTCCTTGGCATAATATATACCAGGTGTGGTTGAGAAAGTAGGGAAGTATTCATGGATAATTTCAAGATTATCCTTTGCCTCTCTAGTTTCCTTTGATAAATTAACTTCATATATTATGACATTATGATTTTTACGATATTCATCAAATAACTCATAGAATTCTTTACAGTATCTGCATTTTTCCTGTGTAAATGCAATTATAAAGTTATCTTTGTTAATCATTTTCTCCTGCATTTCTTCCAATGTGATATAAACTATTTTTCCTTCTTCTGTATCTCGCTCATATGAGGAAGTACATCCTACTAACATACAAATAATTAAAAATACAAATCCTATCCATTTTCGTCTCATAATATCTTCTCCTGCCTAATTCTATAAAAAGACTCCTCACCCTAAAGTAAGGTGAGAAATCTTTTTACAAACTTAATTAGTTGTTACTTTTCTTTTTCTAATGAAATAAATAGCTCCAACAGATACAATAAGTAAGAATAAATATCCTGCTTGATTTGCTGTATCGCCTGTTTTTGGTACTTCTATATTAGAACCATTGTTGTTTCCACCTTCACCAGGTCCAGGTGTTGGATTTGGTTTGTCACTTACATTTTTATCTAAAGAATCAATTGCATTAAGTAATGCTTCACATGCTTCATCTACAACATCTTGGGTAGCTGCTTCATTATCAAATATTTCTTTTGCATTATTTAACGCTTTTGTCAATGCATCAGCACTATCTTTAGTGTAGAATGATAGGTCAATTTCTTCTGCTTTATCAATTGCTTCTTTCAACTCTGTCTTATCTGCATTGCCAACTTCTTGTAATCCATTAATTGCTGCAGTTAAGTTCATATATGCACTTTCTAAAGCTTTTTCATCACTACTTTGTTCAGCAAGAACTTTTTCAGCATCTGCTAATGCTTTTTCAAATACTGATTTACTTGCTTCTGTTTTATTGCTAAGGTCTATATTCCTTGCTTCCTCAACTAGCTTAGCAAGTGCATCTTTTAATGCTTCTTCATTAGGTTCAAGTACACTAATTAATGCATTTGATAATGAATCTACATGTTTATTAACAATTTCCTGTGTAGCTTTATCATCAGCAAGGACAGTTTTTGCTTCATTAAGTGCTTCAATAGCTTTTAGAGAAGCTTCTGTTCCATATGTGTCTAGATGCATTGCATCAGCAATATCAACATAAACATTTAATATTGCTTTATCAACATTTTGTACAACTTCTAATGAAAGAACAGCTTCTGCAATCTTATCATCTGCAGAATCTTTAAATTCTTTTACTACCTCTTCTAAAACTTGTAATGATTCTTCAGTATATACATCCTTTAATTCTGTAAGAATTGCATTTGCAAAAGTCATATAGATCTTATTACTTGCATCATAGCTTCCATTAGCATCTTTTGTTGCTAATAGTTTTTCTTTTAATGTCATAAACATTTCATCAATTTCTTCAGATGTTGCTTCTTTATTAGCTACAACCCCTTCAGCATTTGTTACAGTAGCTAAAAGCTTATCTAAATCAGATTGAACATATCCAGCTTTAGGTCCTTCTATACTAATTGTTTCTGTTAATAATCTAAGTGCATCAACATGTGTAGATACTCTTAACTTTAGACCTTGTAAAGAAGTTAAAATACCTTTAATTGCATCATTCATTTCTTCTTGAGTTGCTTCTGGATTATCTAATACTGCTTTTGCTGCATTTATTGCATTATTGAATTCTGCAGCACTTTCTGATGTATATGGAGTTGTATCTAAATTTGCAGCATTAATTATATTTTCTAGCTGTGCAACATCTGCAGGTTCACTGTCTGTTCCAAGTGCAAGACGTACATCTAGACCATTTGAAATAACGAATGCATTCACACCTTCTAAATTAAGTACAGTATCTTCCAATGCTGTTACTTTTATAGTAGCAAGTTGTGCATCCCCTTGTAAAGCACTCTCATTTCCTTCATTACTGAAAGCCACAACATAGTCTGTAGAGTTTTGTGGATTCTTAGACATATTAATCATTTGATTAGTTACTTCAGATGCAACTGTTTCAAACTTAAGATTATTTATTTTATCTCCCAATGGAAGACGCATTCCAAATGCATAAATATCTTTCAATCCACTTCCAGTAACAGTAATGTTTGCTGTTTCACCTTTTTTAAGTTCACTCTTGTCTATTGACCAGTTTATTATACCAGCAGCCTTCTTACCAGTATTCTCAAGGCCCTTTTGTGCCATTGTAAATGCTAAGTCATAGGCATCAATTTCATTATTATAGTTGAAGTCGCCTGGGCGAGCTTGTTCCCAAAGTTTTGCATTTTCAGCCGTAACACCCATGTAGTTTTCAAGGAATGTAATATCATTATCTTGTATTTCTTTATTTCCTTTTGTACTAGCAGGATTAAAGCTTTCTGTACCTTCCACTTTATAAACGCGGAATTCATTAGCACTGTTATGACGTAAATCATGAGATACTATACGTACATAACGAGCAGCTTCTCCTTTTAAATCAACAAATACACGGAATTCTCCAGCACGTTCCCATACACTCTTCTCAACAGTTTTAAAGTTCACACCGTCAAGACTGATTTGTATTTCGTGATCCTTAATTTGAGCTGTACCATTGTTAAAGTATTCTAGTTTGTCCACATAATATCCATCTTTTAAATCTATGGTAAATATTTTATCGCTATTATTGGCTACATCATCCTCCCAGTCTGTATACCATAATGAAGATTCATCTCCATCAACTGCTTGTGATGCATAATAGCCTCCAATTTCAGAGCTTGCTACTCCTGCTGTATTTTTAATTACATTTTTATAACGATCCTCATTAGTCTGGAATCTTTGAACTTCACCAACTACTTCATGTTTTGTATTATACACAACTAGCTGATATGTGTGTTCCTCACCAGCATTTAAAGAATCATGAATAAATGGAGCAGTAACATTACGATAGATTGCATCTTCATTTCCATCTACAATCATACCGTATTTTACATCTTCATTCATTTCCCAATTCAAGGAAATTTTATTATCTGTAGCTGTTCCTTCTAATGTAGGAATATCTGCATCTGTTAATTCCTTATCATTTTCATTGATTTCTTCTTTTTGCTCATTAACAAAACCTTTTACTGTTAATTTAACTTCATTTGATGTAATATCTGTCTTACTAATCTTAACAAATACCTTTGGAGTAGTTGTTATTTTTTGATTTGCAAATTCAGATCCTTCAGTTGCATAGTGATTTAAATCTGGTGCTTCATTGTAGAAGTAAACATTTCCTTCTGCATTATTAAATTCTTCTTCAGAAGTAACTTCCTTTAATTCTACTTCTGCTCCACCTACGTTAGCAATAAGTTCATCTGGTTTTTCTGATACGTTAACAACAAATTGTGTTCCACGTTCTTTTTCCATTCCTGTGAAGCTTCCTTTAGTAGGATTTACTGTAATAACAGCATCACCTTTTTCTCCAGCTGCAGGAGCATCTGATGTAATTAATGTAGTAGCACCCTTACCTTCTTTGTATTCTTGTGACATACCATCATCATCATAAAGATCAAATTCTGTATGACCTGCAGGATATACCTCAAAAATACGATCTTCATTTCCCTTTACAAATAGTTGTGAATTATTTTCTACATCCTTTGGAATAATCGCTCCGTTTTTCACAAATAACGGAAGTTTCCATAATGGTGCATCAAAGTTATTTATAACTTGACCACCTTGGTACTGCTTACCAGTAAAGTAGTCAATCCAGATTTGATCCTTGTCTGGAAGATAAATCTTATTACGTACATCATTTCCCTTTTCATCACCATTAACGTCTTCATATACAGGTGCAACTAGTAGGTTTTCCCCCCACATATATTCATATTGAGTCTGATTTCCCCAAGTAAAAGGATCATTAGGGTATTCAAGTACAAGGCCACGAATCATAGGGATACCTGTATCATGTGCTTCTTTAGCATAAGAATAGTTATATGGCATAAATCCTGTCTTCATTTTCAAATACATACGATTAATTGATGTATATGGTTCTCCATGATACCAAGGGCTCTTTTCAGCGCCTGTAGTCCATCCGTCCATATTAATTTCAATCGGCGTAAATGCTTTCCATTGGAAGTCACGAGTAGATATAATTTTATCTGAACCGTAAATTCCATCAAGGTCAGAACCTACATTAGGGTTTCCACTAAGTCCAGCTCCAATATATGTTGGAATATGGAAACGAATATATTCCCAGTTTCCACCTGTCTGATCTCCAGACCATAATCCTGCATAACGTTGTGTACCTGCCCATCCATCTAATGAAATAACAAATCCACGGTTATTTGAATTGTTTTCTATTCCTTCATAAGCTTGACGTACAGCATTTAGTCCAAATGAATATCCTTCTCCAACCCATGCTACGTCAGTTTTGATCATTTGTGTTCCACCTTTGGAAACTTCTCTATCTAGCTTGTCTAAATCGTTTTCTGTCCAAAGGCCACTTACAAATCCATATTCTTTAGCCTTTTTAACAAACTCGCTAAGATTTTGGATATTTTCATCTGCATCGGAAGACTTACCGTAACCACATCCATATCCATCATTCGGTAAGAACCATCCAGCTGGCATATCATTGTCTACATATTTTTTAGCTCGTGCCACTCCATCAGCCAAAAGTTCTTCACCATCGCCATTATAGCAATCTGCATTTCCTTGGTTGAAAGCATATTTAGGCATAAACATTGGATTTCCAGTAAGTTCAACATAATCGCCAAGCACATCTTTCATATTATCTCCAACAAAGTAATATGCATCAAAACGATTTTCATCATGCTCTAGTTTTGCTGTAGAACTAAAGTCATAACTTCCGGATTGGAAAGTGTTACGCATTGCTCCATATCCATTGCTTGACATATAAAACGGACTTGGGGAAGATACTCCACCACTAACCCATGTACTTTTATTTTCGATTAAGATTTTACGGTCTTTGTGAGAGAAGAAACCGTTTTGTTGTCCTCCACCATAAAAATATTCATTTTCATCTGTATCAAGAGTTTGTACAGTTTCTGTACCATCATATCTTAAAGATTCTGCTTCTTTCCAAACAGTCTTACCATCCTTATTTTTCAATTCCATTTTTGCAGTTTCTTTATCAACAAGTAATTTTACATTACCTCCATTAATTTCAATGGTATTATCATCTTCAGAAATATTAGCTTCAACAATTCCCTCTGCTTCATAATCAGCTTCTGACTTAGCTGTAATCTTAGTTGTATGCGTAGAAGCCATTGGTTCTGGATATTCTTCAAATTTTTCCCCTTTTTGCTCTACATCGATGCGAAATACATCTTCATTTAAGAATGTAATACGAGCCTTCTGGCCACTTCCAAATGATAAATACACATCATTCTCATCTTTTTTCTCAACACTTGCATTGGCTAATTGCCATACATCCTCATTTTCAGCTGCATGGATACTTAATCCACTAAAAAATGTGGAAGTAATCATAACAGCTGTTGCAAGACTAACTTTTCTTAAACCTTTTAATTTAGATTTCATTTTTTCTCCTTTCAATCATTAATCAAATAAGTCTAAATAATTCTTTTTATCATCCCCCCGAACCTCAAAACCATTTTTTAATTTTGTGCTTTTGCGTATTGACTAGATAATGTATAATGTTTTTAAATCTCATCAATACAAAACTATTATCTCATTGATAATACTGGTAGTATTTACACTTTTTTACACTTTAGTTGTATTATTTAATTTGTATATTTACAATTCACAACTACCTGCAAAAAGGATGCCTTTCATTGTGGTTATAGAGTAAACACTTATCTATTAAACCTATTCGGAAGTTATGTAATAGGAGTTTCTGCTCTAGAAAGTGTAATTTAGTGTATAAAAAAATCCCGTCACATTTTCGTGACGGGATCTTTCTATAATCTTATTTTGCTCTTCTCTTTCTAAACATTACAGTTGCAACACCTAGTGATGCTCCTGATAACCCTATAAGACTTAATATTGGAGTCACATCTCCAGTCTTAACTAATTCACCTTCACCAGGCTTTGTTTCAGGTTTTACTTCTGGTTTTGGATCTGTAGGTACTACTTCTTCTCCAAAGCCATTAATATTAAGTTCTTTTGCTATTTGTGCAACTAAAGAATTATCATAGTCAGCACTAAATTCCCAGAACATAGTTCCACCTAAATTATTATCTTTAACATATTGAGTTTTTGCAGAAAGCCCTTCTGGTTCAATAAAGCTCATAACAAAATATTCTTCTCCATCAGTATGCTTATATGTTACATACATAGCTTTAGCATCATTATCCCAATGTTTATAGAATCCATCTGATTCCTTTAAATTCTTAACTGCTGATAGCACTGGTGTTGGATCAGTTTCATCCATTGGGAATCCAGCTCTTATAAGAGCATCTTTTATAAAACTTAATTCGCCATCTAATTTATCACTAACCAATTGTGGTATACCAGCGCTAAAAGATAATCCAATATTAATCTTTTCAGATGGGCATCCATTTTCTAGATATAATTTAACTGCCATATCTGTATTATAGTCATCATAATCAAATTCAGTTTTCCATGTCTCTGAAGCATATAAAGCTGAATCAAAATAACATGAACCATATCTAAAGTCATATGTCATAATGTTTATATAATCTAACAAAGGAATTACATCTTGGAACTCTGTCCAACCACCATTTGAGAAGTTAACATTTGCAGAACCAGCTATTGTTAATAACTTATCATCACCTATAGCACTTCTTACTTCTCTTAATAGTAATGTAAAGTTTTCTTTATCTTCTGGTCTAGCTTTTATTACTCCCCATCCACCATTAACAGGATATTCCCAGTCTAGGTCGATTCCAGCTAGTCCATATTGATCAATAACATTCTTACAAGATTGAGCAAAAGTCTTTCTTCCTTCCTCTGTTGCTGCTGCATCTGAGAATCCTCTACATTCCCATCCACCAACAGACAATAGAACCTTTAAATCAGGATTTTTTCCTTTTAAGACATCAATTCTTGAAAGGTCACTCTTTACCTTTTCAGGTAAATAAATTGTGTGTAGTAAACTGTCATCAAATTCATGTGGAACTTTTACATCTGGATTAGTTTCATCTCCAAGTTCCTCATATTCCCTATTGTAAATAAGACCAAAGGAATAATTTAAGTGAGTAATCTTTGTAACATCCAATGTATCAATGTCACAATTTCTTTGGAACACATACCCTACATTCCTATATTCTTTTTCTTGTGTAGCAGCTTTAGTTGGAATAGCTAGCATACTTCCAGCTAATAATGTAACACCTGCTATAGATGCTACAAATACTTTTAAAAAGTTTTTCTTCATTAAAGTACCTCCCACATATTATAAATTATCTTTACATATATATTGTAAACTATTACAAGTATTTTTACAATATTTACCACGTATTTTAAATAATTTTTTCTTTAGGAGTAAATAACATTTAAATGTTGAAGTTATACACAATTTAATTGCCATTATAATTTCCTGAAAAATAAAAAAGAAACCACCTTGCGGTAGTTTCTTCTCAATCCTGTTAGTTCTTAATAATATACTTACTTACGTTAGCTTTCTGGTTCTTAAATATTAATGGTTCTAAAGTATATCCTTCAACTTCATCAATATAGTTTAAATATATCCCTTTATCTAATCCATCTATTTCTTTTAAGAAAGATAGCATATCTCCTTTTATCATATCCTCATAAGTTTTATTAATCTCTATAAAAAAGTCATTAATTCCATTTTCACTATAAAATCTAAGAATCTCATTTCTAATTAATCCTTCAAGATATGATAGCTTTAATAATCTTCCACTTCCTTTACACAAAGGACATGGTTCTTCCATATACTCATAGACGCTTTTACCTATTCTCTTACGAGCAATTTGTACTAGGTTTAATTCAGTAAATGGGAAGATTTTTACGTTTCCACCATCATCTTTAAGTGCTTCTTTAAGTTCTCTCATAACTATAGATTTATGAGCTTTATCTCTTAAATCTATAAAGTCTATTACTATTATTCCACTTAAATTTCTAAGTAAGATTTGTCTACCAATCTCTTTAGCTGCTTCCAAATTGGTTTCTAATATAGTCTTCTCAAAGTTTCTTTCCTTAATATTTTTGCCAGTGTTAACATCAATAACATACATAGCTTCAGTTTTATCAATAACAATTGATCCACCACAAGGAAGTACAACTTTATTATGTCTAAGCTTTAATAATTCTTTTTCAATCTCATATGCATCAAATAAAGCTCTATTATCTGTATATAATATAATTTTTGCACTTTCATCATCTTTAAGATAATTCTTTGCAAATTCATAATCATCTTTATTATCTAAGATAACTTTAACAGGATCTACAGAAATTTTATCTCTTAGTACCTTGATTAAAGAAAGGTTTTCTCCATAAAGCTTACCTAAATTAGAAGAATACTTAGCTTTTCTTTGTATATCCTCATACTCATTAAGAAGTACTTTTCTTTCATGCTTAAGTTCTTCAATACTAACATTAGCTGCTTCTGTTCTAACTATAAGCTTTCCATTTGCTATTTCCTCTAATTCAGCAAGGATAAGCTCTTTTTTAACCTCATCCTTGAATCTTTTAGAGAACTCTATTCCATATCCATCACTTTCAAGTACTAAATACTTTGATGGAATACCAAACTTTGCACTTATTTTAGCACCCTTATCATTAATAGGCTCCTTTAGAATTTCAACTATGATTTCTTCACCCTTCTTAATGCCTCTAGCTTTAAGTTCATTACTATAGTAAAGATATCCTTCCTTATTTAATCCTAAATCTACAAATATGGAGTTAGTTGCTGGAACTATATTTTTAACTCTTCCCTTATAGATTTCGCCTATTACTGGTTCACCATTTTCCTCTTCTACAATACACTCTTGTAATTTACCATTTTGCCTAATAGCAATTCTTAGGATATTCTCTCTTCTTTCTATAAATATCTCTTTCATATAATTAACACTTCCTATACACAGTTATATAGTGGTACTAACTTATTACCCTTTTCAAAATACATTTCTTCTCTCTTTATATCTACAAAAGCATCTTCATCTACATTAGAGGTATGTTCTTTAATGTATTTAGCTAATAAATCTGCTGATAAATGTTCTCTACTTCCTGACTTAACTACAGTATTTATAATTAAAGCTTCATCCTTAACCCAGAATTTAAATTCATAGATGAATTCTTTAATATTAACTTCTTTTTCAGCCTTTTTACTCTTCTTTAAAGTAATCCATTCATTCTTTTCAACTAAAGCCTTAACTTCCTCTTCAAGGCCTTCAACACTTGTATAGTTTATCTTTATAGTATATCTACAAGCATCTATCATAGCCATAGCTTGTGGCATCTTTTTCTCATTTGGCTCAGTTGGTGGAATTTGAGTTGCTGTCATAAACTTAATTCCTGAAGCTGATTTTTCATTTAATCTATCTACAATTTCTTGTACATCCATCTCTTCAACTAAGATTAAATCCATATATTCACCACTTGAATATACTCCAACACCTAAAGGTTGAGCTATAGATAAAGCCATATGTGGGTTAAATCCTTGTGAATATTTAACTGGTAATTCGGCTCTTCTTACAACCTTTTGTATTGTTCTCATTAAGTCTAAGTGAGAAATAAATTTTATATTACTTTCTTTAGTATACTTTATTAAGTATCGCACCCTCAAAACACTCTCCTTCTTTGAAGTTTACATTTACTCCACATCCTGTACATCCTTTTCTACAGTTTTGAGTAAGCTCTGCTTTTTTAGCCTTTTCGTTTTCTCTTTCAAGATACTTTCTTGTAACTCCAATATCTATAAAGTCCCAAGGAAGTATTTCATCGTATCCTCTTTCTCTATAAGTAAAGAAATCTCCATCAACATTGCATTCTGCTAATGCTTCTTTCCATATATCAAAGCTGAAGTATTCAGACCAACCATCAAACTTAGCACCCTTTTCAAAGGCTTTAATTAATACTTCACTAAGTCTTCTATCTCCCCTTGCAAATACAGCTTCCATATATGAAGTTTTTTGCTCATGATAGTTGTAGTGAATGCTTCTTGATTTTATTGAACCTTTAACTGCATTTATCTTTTCATCTACTTCTTCTAATCTAGCCATTGGTGCCCATTGGAATGGTGTAAATGGCTTTGGAACTAATATAGATGTACTTACTGTAATGCTAAGTCCCTTAGCTCTCACATTCTTTGGAAGTGCAAAATATTCATCAGCCATCTTTCCTGCTAAATCACCAATACCAGCACAATCTTCTAATGTTTCATATGGTAAACCAATTATGAAGTAAAGCTTAATCTTGTTCCATCCTGATTCAAAAGCATTTCTAGTAGCTTCTAAAATTCTTTCTTCAGTTAACCCCTTGTTAATTATGTCTCTCATTCTTTGAGATCCAGCTTCCGGAGCAAATGTTAATCCTGTCTTCTTAACCTTCTGGATTTCCTTAATTAAATCTACTGAGAATGCATCAACTCTAATAGAAGGTAGGGCAATTGCAACCTTATCCTTTTCATGCTCCTCCATTAAATCATGGATAAGTCCTTCAATATCAGAGTAGTCACATGTACTTAATGAAGAAAGTGAAACTTCTTGATATCCTGTACTCTTAAGCATATTTCTAGCTTGCTTTACTAAAGTTTCCTTTGATTTTTCTCTAACTGGTCTATAAATCATACCAGCTTGACAGAATCTACATCCATTTGTACAACCTCTGAAGGTTTCAAGAACTATTCTATCGTGAACAATTTCTGTATAAGGTACTATCATATTCTCTGGGAATGATACTCTATCAAAGTTATTTATTATTCTCTTTTTAACAACTGCTGGAACATCATCATACTTTGGCTTAAAGCTCTTTATTGTTCCATCTTCATTATATTCCACATCATATAGTGAAGGTACATATATACCTCCAATTTTTGATATCTCTCTTAGGAAAGCCTTTTTGTCCCACTTTCCTTTCTTGTACTTGGCATAAACCTCAAGTACATCATCCATCATTTCTTCCCCTTCACCAATTTCAAAGAAATCAACTATTCCAACTAATGGTTCTGGGTTGTAGGCACAAGGTCCCCCTGCCATAACTAAAGGTTCATCTTCTCCTCTTTCTTCTGCTCTTATAGTTATCCCAGACATATCAAGCATATTTAATATGTTTGTATAACTCATCTCATATTGAAGAGTGAAGCCTAATATATCAAACTCTTTTAATGGAGTTTTTGTTTCTAATGTGCATAGAGATATATTATTCTTTCTTAATTGCTCTTCCATATCTGGCCATGGAGCAAATACTCTTTCGCAGTATGTATCTTTTCTTTCATTTATAGTATGATATAGTATTCTTGTTCCTAAGTGAGACATTCCCACTTCATAAACATCTGGGAAACAGAATGCAAATCTAATATCTACTTCTTCTGGATTTTTAATTATTTCATTTAATTCTCCACCTACATATCTAGCAGGCTTTTCTACTTTACATAGAATGTGATCTGTTATTTTATTCATTAATAGATCCTCCTAAGTTTATTTACATAATTTATTTCATATCTTCTAATTCTATCACAAAGCTTAGTGGCTTTCAAAAAGAAAAATAAGACAGCGTATAATTAAGATAAGAAAGATTACAAAGTTCTTTAAAGCAAATCTTCATTTCAATTTTTATAAAATTGAAAATACAAAAATAAATATTCAAATATTTTTTTAAATATAAAAAGAAATAAATATATAAATATAGACCTAGATCCAAGCAAAAAAAAATTCTGCCTAAGCAGAATCTATTCTTATCTTTATTATTAATATTATCCTAATCAACTTATCTTTTTCTATAATTATTCGTGATGGAATGTTTTTTCTTACGTTCTTTAAAAAGTATTTTATTATTCTATCATCATCAATTATTCCCGTGGAGTCTATTACTGCATTAACCGTGAAAAATGTATTATTTAATGACAGTATATTGATTTCTTCCAAATTTCTTCTCCTATAAATTATTTATAGAATATTCTATTGCTTTAAGATGGTTAAATAATAAACTCCCATCTTCTTTTATTTCCTTTTCTAGCTTTCTAGGATGTTCAATAAACTCATCCTTATTTTCATCCAAATATTTGTTTATTAAATTTAATTGTTCAATTAGTAAATTCAAACCTTCCATCTTTTTATTATATATACCATCTACAATATCTCCCATTATAGCTTTATATATATTTAATTCATCTCCACCAAAACTTTTTACGCCCACTTCTTTTATATAACTTTCTATATTTTCTACTGAAACTCTTGCATCTAGCTCTAAATTACCTGGATACTCCCACTCATCTCTAATCCCCTTACACATCTTGCCTAAATAATCACAGTTATCAATTAATCTTTCTGAAGATATCTTCTTTTTATCATTTATAGCAATTCCAAGCAATATATTAAGAGAAATTGATACTATAAGAACTATTATAAGAAAAATTGTTTTTCTCTTACTCATATTTCTCCCACTCCTTAATATTACTACGTACTATTTTTATATTTTCATTTAGAGAGTTAATTCTACAATATTTAATTATCATGTATATATTTAAAAGTAATGAAATTAGTAAAATTATAACCATTATTCTTTTTTTACTTTCCCTCATAACTAGCTCAGCCCCTCTTCTTCCATATAATGTAATTCCAGCATAATAGTCTGCTATTCTTCAATAACAAAAAAGAGTGGTTAAAATTTTATACTTTCTTATAATTATAAAAAAAGAGAAACTGCATAGCAATTTCTCCACCTTATCTTTATTAACTATTCTCACCTTATTATCTTTATTATCTTAAGGAAGTGTATTTCCTGCTGCCTTAAATATATCGTACCATTCTTTTCTTGTAAGAACTATATCCGATGCCTTACAAATTTCTTTTAATCTTTCTACATTTGTAGTACCTGCTATACCTTGCATCTTAGCTGGATGTCTTAAAATCCAAGCCATAGCTATTGTTGTATTGGAAACCCCATATCTAGATGCAATTTCATCAATAGTCTTATTTAACTCTGGGAACTTATCATTATTTAAGAAAACTCCTTCAAAGAATCCATACTGGAATGGTGACCATGTTTGTATTGTAATATCATTTAATCTACAATAATCAAGAACACTTCCATCTCTATTTATTCCTGCTTCATTTTCCATATTGACATTTAGTCCTGTTCTAATCATTCCTGAATTAGTAACACTTAATTGAAGTTGGTTAAAGACAATCTTTTGATCTAAGTACTTTTGTAATAATTCTATTTGAAGTGAATTGTGGTTAGAAACCCCAAAGTGTCTTACTTTTCCAGAGTTCTTTAATATATTAAACGCCTCTGCCACTTCTTCTGGCTCTACCAAAGCATCTGGTCTATGAAGTAAAAGAGCATCTAAATAGTCTGTCTTTAATCTCTTTAATATACCATCTACTGAATCTAAAATATATTCCTTAGAAAAATCATAGTTGCCATCCTTTTGATTTATTCCACACTTTGATTGAATGAACATCTTTTCTCTTAAAGAACTATTCATTCCTATAGCTTCTGAAAAAATTTCTTCAGACTTCCCTTTTCCATATATATCAGCATGATCAAAGTAATTTATTCCTTCATCTAATGCAGTCTTTACTAATCTTTCAACCTCATTGTTAGTAAGACCTGCTATTCTCATACACCCTAAAGATATTTGTGATACTTCCATATCTGTATTAGCTATTTTTATTTGCTTCATTTATATAACCTCCATCACCTTTGAAAATGTTTTCTTTTATAGCTTACCACCATATATATAATTAAATCAACTAAATTCTGTTCTTTCTAATAATGTATATATAATTTATATAACAAAATAAAATTAAAACTATAGGGATAAGTATTGCCCCTACAGAATAGCCCCCTAAAAATTGAAATACCTTCGTAGATATTAGCTTATATGATATTAAATTTATCCCATCACCGCCTCCATTAACCCCCAATATTATTCCAACAAATATAATCACTCTCATTATTATGGAAGTCGCTTTTTCACTAATCTTTACCTCTCTAATCACCAGAAATATATTTAAAATAAATGCCATTATTATAAAAAATACATATAATCCTCTTGCCCCTATTACTAAAGGATTACTTGATTGGATTACATACATAACTATAATTATAGGTGAAAAACCTACTAAAACTAACATTTGTCTTATAAATATACCAATTTGTATATCTTCCTTCTTTATAGGTAAATAATCTCTTATCTTTTCACCTTGAAAGTTTAAATTCTCCCTATATTGACTATATTCAACTAGCAAAACTAGAACAGCACAAAGTACAACCAACATATACGCGTTAAATATATTTTCCATTAAAGGATTAGAACTGCTTAAGACATCTATAACCTTAATCCATCCTACGAGAAAAGATGCCCCTATACAAAAAAATTCAACTATATAAAAAACTACTCCATTTTTTAATCCACCTGAAACTACTCCTAGAAAATAAGGATTAAAATACTTTTTTCCCTTTTTTTCATTAACTATATAGGTGTAATTATAATAAACAGAGTAAAGTATAATACCCATAACTACTATAGCTGCAGCTCCCCTACTTCCAAAAAACTCTGGTATTGCCATGGAGCTTAAGGTTTGCAGTATTTCATTAGCTCTAACATTTATAATATCAACTTGTGGAACTCCTATATCTATAATTATTATAATATTCAACACAAATAATAGGATAAGTAGTAATCTATTAAGAACTTTTATTCTCTTACAATCTTTACCTAGGCTTTTATGGATATATTTTTTAGTTATTAAATACACTACAAATATAGAATATAAAATTATTATTCCTCTTAATCCAGGCATCTCATCTCCAGATTTAAATAAGAATAATATTCCTATAGATAAAATAACCGCTCCAATCTTAATTAACATTCCTATAAAATTTACACTAAAATAATCTCTATCTGTTATAGGTAAAACCCCTGATATTTTGCTCTTTCTACTAAGTATATGTCTATCTCCTATGTTTAATGAAATGCTAAGCAAAATAAGTAGAACTCCACTAAAGTTAAATTGAATAATATATTCATTCCCCCAAGGTTCTAAACTCCTCATCCCTATAAAAACTATACAAATACATATAAATAAATTTCCTATATCAGTTAATATACCTGCTCTTAAATCCCCACTTATTCCCTTGTAGTAATCTAAACTAAGATACTTCCTCATAGTTTATTTCCCCCTCACCATAAACTATAGCATTAGATTTTTTATATGAATTAAAGCAACTAAAAACAGCTGTTACTATACCTACACTATACATTATTGACTTATCTACCATATTGAATTTATCGCTTTCTATTCCTAAGTAATAAAAGACTATAGCTATAATCATCATTAATACTGGAATTAATAATGCTCCATCTTCTTTATTATTTCTCAATCCCCTATTTGAATTTAAAAACAATAAAATATTTAATTCTATTATTACAACTGATAATCTATATATAAAATATCCTAGTTCAAGTTCCCCCTTAAATGCCAATCCTACTCCCCCTAGAATAAATCCTAGTATTACCTGAACATATGAGTTTATATATTTAAATTTTAAAATATCTCGTGTTTTCATAGGAAGAGTAAATAATAAATTATATTCTTTTTCTGTAATTAAAAGTGAAATTACTAATGGATACATTACTACAACTAATTCTAACCCAGGATTATTTATAAATAACACTAGTGCAAATCCCATTATTCCAAGCAATGGACTAGGTAGAAAGCCTTTCTTTGCTAATGCAATATATATTTTTAATAAACTCACTGTTTGTTCACCCCTTTTTATATACCTGTCTTCTTACATACCAATAGTTAAAAATAAATATCAAGCTAATGATTACTAATCCAAAGCATATTCCATGTTCACTGCTTCCAAGGCTTTGGATAAACTTACTATTAGAAAAAGAATTGAAAATATAAAATATACTTTCATCACCTGTAATCTCAAATATTATTAAGGGAAGAATATAAGGGGCTAACATTAAAATAAGTCCAAAAATATTTACTAACTTTTCCCCTATATCTCTCTTAAAAAATCTAGCAATATTTTTCACTGTAAAAAATAATAGAACCATTATTATAAAAGCTGCTATTATTCCCCTTACTTCTATAATTAAGGCATTTTCCACCTTAACACTAAACATACCTATATAAGGAATTAACAATAATAAAAATGCATATCCTAAGCTCAAAACCCTACTTATTACCAACTCTTCTTTATTTATAGGTATAACTGTGCTCATTTTAGTTATTTGATACTCATACTTTTGCTTTGGTAAAACCCAGAACACTACAAAGAAAATACTAATAGATATTAAAGAAACAATATCAAAAATCTCAACTAAAACATTGAAATTTTCTGCATATACTTCTGAAAATGTTGAAAACTCATAAATATTCTTCAAAGTATATTTAATAACCTTCATATCTACAGTACTTAAAATTAAATAAAGCATTAGATATAAATTAATACTTATTCTCCCCTTGCCATCCATAGATAAATTCATAGTATATAACACTCTCTTAATTCTATCCTTCACTTTGCCCCCTCCAAATCAGATATTATTATTATTCACACTTAATTTAGTGACCATTTATGAAATTTAGTCCTTATATACCTGTCTTCTTACATACCAATAGTTAAGGATGAAATAAATACCAAATAATACTGTCCCTACAATAATACCAACGCTCTTATCACCTAAGGTTTGAATAAAACTACTTCCATGAATTGTATTTACTATATTATTAATTTCATCTTCACGATTAATTAAAATAAATAGCCCTGGAATTAAATAAACCGATAGTATTGATAAAACTCCAATTATTTTTGTGGTTTTATATACCCTACTATTTCTAAAAAACCTACTTATATTTATAAAGGTTAAACATATCAATACCATTATAATTATTGCGCTTACTATTCCCCTTATTCCGATCCCATAAAACTCATTAATATTAATGGTATATAATCCCAAATAAAACATCATAACTATTATTGAAATCAGAAATAAATTAATAATTCTTTCTAAAAATATCTCGCTCTTTTTTAATGGCAATATTTCAAATATCTCTGATAACTTGTTATCTACTACTTGTGTAGGTATCCCCCATGTTAATGAATAAAATAGCATAAGTCCTGTATATTGAAACACATTCAATAATTTATTTAATACGAAAGCATTATTTTCAAGTGGCTCATTTATACTAACGAAGAATGATATTGACTCAAAGTGATAACTAATAAGCTCTAAATTTAAAAAACTCATTATAAATAAAAATATAAATAATATATATTTACCTTTTCCATGCCCATCCATTACAAAATTCATCATTAAGGTTATTCTCTTAACTCTTCTCTTCATTGCCCCTCCAATATTAAAGTATAATCCTCTATATTTTTTCACTAACTCTTTTTACATACAAATAGTTAAAGATAATAAATGTAGTTAAAGCCAATATTACAACAACTATTCCAATACTTCTTATACCTATTAATTGAGCGAAATAATTTCTGTGAATATAGGTATAGAAAGTACCTATAAAACTATTCTTTAATATAAGTTGCTCTATAAATATACTAATAGAAATTAAAACCGCTAATGAAACACCAATATTTTTCACACTCTTCTCCAACCTAGGATACTTATTATTTGATCTTGCAAAATTAAATAGGGTTAGCATAACTAAAACTACAATATATACAAACAAATAGATACCTCTAAGTCCATTTATATAAAAATTATCAATGTTTGAGGCAAATACCATAATCATTATTCCTGTTGCTGGAACTATTGCTATATAATATCCTAATACTTTTCCTAGTATAATTTTATACTTTTCTACAGGTAAAAAACTTAGTATATCCTCTACTTTTGTTTTATCTTTTACTAGAGAATCCTTCGCAATAATAATAGTCCAACCTACTAAAAGAAAAATGTATGACATATATCCTGAAACTTTAAAAGCTCCATACACTTCTACGCCACTTGCAAATTTCTCAAATTTATTAAGGTAATCTGCCCAATAAGTAACCCCTGATAAATACAATATAAAAATGTAACAGATGATATTCCAAGCTATAACTCCTAGCTTTATACCTATCTTCATTACTTCAATATTTTGCCTTATTCTTCTTATCATTTTTTATTGCCCCAAATATGAAATGATAATAAATTTTCTATATTAGGAACTATAGTTCTTAAATTCTTTAATTCTCCTACTAATTTTTCTCTTTTAATTAACCCTTCAAAGGAATCATCCCACTTTTTTATACCTATAAAGTCATCTTCATAGCCAACAATCTCAGATAAATCTCCCTTAACTACAGCAAAACTTTCTTGGATATTATCCATAGAATCAAATTCTAAAATTCTTCCTTCATGAATTAATGCTATATAGTCTGCTACCTTATCTAAATCTGAGGTAATGTGAGTTGATAAAATAACAGATTTCTCCCCATCTCCTACAAAATCTCTAAGCATATCAAGAAATTCTAGCCTAGCTACTGGATCTAAGCCTGATGTTGGCTCATCTAAAATTAAAATTTGTGGGTCATGTGCTAATGCTAAAGCTAACATAGCTTTTGTCTTCATGCCAGTAGATAAATCTCCACACTTTTTATTCATATCTATACCAAAGTTCTTTATATACTCCATATAAAGCTTGTGATCCCACTTATCATAGAAAAACTCAAAGGTTTCTTCATGTTCTTCAATTGTTTTATTATCTATAAGATAACTTTCTGCTGGTACATAGCCTATATTGTTCTTTACAAAAATCTCATCTTTAATATTATCTTTTCCTAGAACTCTTATTTCCCCTGAAGCCCTTTTATAACTGTTTAGAATAAGCTTTAATGTAGTAGTTTTTCCTGCACCATTTTGCCCTATAAATCCTAAAACTGTTCCTCTTGGAACACAAAATGATACATTTTTCAAAGCAAAATTCTTAAACTCAATACTTAAATCCTTAATCTCTAATAAATTCTCCATAATTTTAATTCCCCCTCAAAATCTTATTAACCCTTTTAATTATCTCTTCTTTTGTACACTTACCATCTAATAATTTACCTACTATATCATCAAGTTCACAAAATAGCTTTTCTTTATTTTCATTAATTAATTCTTCATTATCCTTAACTCTCACAAAGGTGCCTACCCCTGAAACAGAATATGTTATTCCAGCCTTCTCTAATTCTAAATAAGCCCTTTTTATAGTAATAGTACTAACATTAAGCTCCTGAGATAGCTTCCTAACAGAAGGTAGTAAGTCGTTTTCCTTTAGACTACCATCTATAATTAAATCCTTTATTCCTTTTACTACTTGTTCATACATCGGCAAATCACTTGTATAATCTAAAATTATTTTCACTCATACACCTCCTTAGGTGTGTATACCATATATTCACACTATACACCCCTTATACAGTTTTTGTCAATACTTCAATTTTTAATCATTTTAGTGTAGTAGTTATATAAATAATCTGTCAATTAGGAGAACTTACAAAAAAATAGAGAAATTGCAAAGCAACTTCTCTTTCTAATCTTTTTTATTCTTTTTACTTACTAATAGTTCCTCAAGGGTCATGTTACCATTTTCCTTCAAGGTCTTTATAAGTTCGTCTTCATAAATTATTCCTAAAAGTCTCATATCATCATCTAAAACAAAAAAAGAATTAAACTTATTCCTATCTACTAGGCTTAAAACCTTAATTAAATCTCTCTTGTAATAGACAGAAATACTTTTATTCTCTATATATCCATCACTAATTAACCTTCTACTCTTTCTTACTATACTTCCCATAATTATATAAATAGTTTTTTCGTTCTCTAAGAAGGTTGTATATGTTAATAAAACTGATGCTAAAAGCAAACTAATATTGACCTTATGTATGTATATTGTTAGAAAGAAACCTATCATAATAAATGCAGCTACCGTAAAACTAGCTCTTACTAAAAGTTTCTTTGCTTTTTTATATAAGATTTTCTTACTTAAAAGTATCTCATATATTCTTACACCATCTAAAGGATACGCTGGCAACATGTTAAAGAAGAGTAACCCAAGATTTATCCATATGCTACTTTCAACATTTAATCCATATTCATTCTTTAAAAATAATAATACCATTGCTGAAACAAAGTTAAACAGGGGTCCAGAAACATATAAAATCAGTTTTCTATTTTCTGATAAATCATCGATATCATCTATCTCTGTTCCTGCCCCTGTTATATGAATTTTAAAACTACTTAACCTTAGTCCAAAGTTATTTGCTACTAAGATATGAACTGCCTCATGCAGTATAACCCATATAAAACCAATCAACATTTGCTTATTTAAAGTACAAATTACTAATAAGAATATAAATTCTAATATTAGCATCTTTCTTTTTCTGTCCATTTAAAACTCCTAAGGATTGCTAACAACTAAACGCTCTTTAAGGATGAAAAATCCATCATTTCTACTGGATCTTTTTCAACCCCCATATAACTTATCTTATATACTATTCCTTTAGTTCCTTCAGAGTCTAACACCCCTGTTTTACCTATTAACTGTCCCTTTTCTACCTTATCTCCTTCTTTAATATCAACGGTAGAAATTAATCCATAGTATGTCTCTATACCATTTCCATGGTCAACTATTATATGTTTTTCATCTCCATCTTCCTTAATTTCTCTTATCTTTCCATCAAAGCTTGCAATAACATCCATTTCACTATCTGTCTGTATTATAATTCCTACATTTTCACCTGATAAATGGGATACTGTACCTACTACTGGTATTACATAGTTATCCTTTATATCTTCTTTAAGAGTTTTATCACCTGTTACAAAACTCCTAAAATTATCTATATAGTCTAAAATGTTTTCTTTATAATCCTCTACCCCAGGTATATTCATGGCCATTACTGCTTCTTCAACATCAAAATTTTTATCTAAAGCTTCCCTAGTTACAATATACGCTTCTTTTGCACCCTCTATAGGAATTACCTTTATTCCCATAAAAATTACTAAAAGGATTAAGGCTCCAGCAAGTTGAAAAATAAACTTTTTTACAAACCTATTTTCTACTCTATTATTACTGCTTTTTCCTCTTCCTAAATAATCATAAGGAGAGGCTGGTTTAGGTGTTTTACCCGGTACCTTATTCCTTAAGTTTTTATAGTATTTCTCGTATTGCGACTTGTACTCTCCCATCTCTTTCCTCCTAGTAGTTTTACTAATAAATTATATTTTCACTATATGGTTAATATTCCTATGTCATAATTTAACTCAGCTTTTTAGAGAAAAGTTTGGTAACTTTTAATAACAAAAAAAGGAAATTTCTTAGGCAATTTCCCTTTTAAAAAAGTATTTTTTTCTTTCTCATAGAAATATTTAAGACCATTGCTACACCAATTACAGTAGTTAATAAAGAGCTACCTCCATAACTTATTAAAGGCAATGTTATACCTGTTATAGGCAAAAGCCCTATAGTCATACCTATATTTTGTGTAACTGCAAACATAAAATAAGATATAATTCCAACACAAACTATAGATGCAAATCTATCTCCACAATTTCTTGAAATTACTATCATCTTTGTAATTAACACTCCATATAAAATTAAAACAAATGCTCCTCCAATAAAGCCCCATTGCTCTGCTATGGCTGAGAATATAAAATCTGTTTGTATCTCTGGCACATTAGTCCCTGCATACCCTGGATCAATATCAGGATCAAAGGATTTATCAATCCCAGTTAATCCTCCTGCTCCAATCCCTATAACCCCTTGAGTATATTGATATGATAAATCATCTGCATATTCTTCTGGGTTTAAGAAAGAATTTATTCTGCCTGCTCTATATCCTCCAAGTAATCCTGAATACCAAACAAATATAATTCCTATAGCTAACACAGATAAACCTCCAAGTATAACTCTCTTATCTAAACCTGCTATAAAAAACATTCCAAGCACTATAAAAAAACATACCATTGTCATTCCCATATCCTTTTGTAACAATATAAAGAATACTGGAATAGCTATATAAAACCCTAATCTAAGTAAATTTCTTATATCATTAATCTTATAATCCATCTCATCTAATAGCTTTGCTACCATCAATATAATTCCATACTTAGCTATTTCAGATGGTTGAAACATACAGATTTTTAAATCTATCCATCCTCTTGCTCCATTAACTTCAACACCTACCTTAGGTATCCATACCATCAACAGTAATATTACTGACCCCCAATAAATTATAGGAATATAATTATAAATAACTCTATAATCTACAGTTAATATTATGTAAAGAGCTACCATAGAAATTACAAACCACATAATTTGCCTCTTAGCAAAATAAAATGGTCCGAGTACAGGAAAAACTTCTCCCTTAGTACATAAATATATATTTAGTATTCCAAATATTATTAATAATAACATTGATATTAGTATTCCCTTGTCAATCTCTTTAGCAAATCTACTATCCAATTTATATCTTTGAATAATTCTATTGGTATCCAGCATTTTTTCATCTCCCTGATCTTACTAAGTTAATTATATATTTAAAAGGAACTAATATCCATATTTTGCCTTAAACTGTAATAATTATTTAATTTATAGTATTAAAAAAGAGAAATTGCTAAGCAATTTCTCTTTTAACTATCTTTTTGCTAACTCATTTATTAGAATTTCTGCTGTTCCTATATTAGTTGCAACTGGCACCTTATGGACATCACAAATTCTAATTAATGCTGAAACATCTGGTTCATGTGGTTGAGCTGTTAAAGGATCTCTTAAAAATATTACTAAATCTATGTCTCCTTCAGCTAAACTTCCACCTATTTGCTGGTCACCACCATATGGCCCTGATAAATATCTATGAACTTCTAATCCTGTAGCTTCATTAATTTTTAATCCTGTAGTTCCCGTTGCTACAAGTTCATGATTTTTTAAAATATCCTTATGTTTCTTTGCGAAGTGAATTATTTCTTCCTTTTTCTTATCATGAGCAATTAATGCTACTCTCATAATCTCATCCCCCTAAATTCTTAGAAATGTATCTTTTTCTTTCTCATACCTATGTTTAGAACTAGTCCTACAGCCATTGTTGTCGTAAGCAGAGAACTTCCTCCATAACTTATAAGTGGTAGTGTAATACCTGTTATAGGAATAAGCCCTATTGTCATACCTATATTTTGAGTTATGGCAAATAAGAAATATGATACTAGTCCAATACAAACTAATGATGCAAATCTATCCTTTGCCTTTCTTGCTATGTTAATCATTTTAGTAATTAGTATTCCGTACAGTAATAATAAAAGCATGGCTCCTAAGAATCCCCATTGTTCTCCTATAGCTGCAAATATAAAATCTGTTTGAATTTCTGGAACATGAGTACCTGCATACCCTGGAGAAACCTCTGGATCTAAGGATGGTCTTGTTCCTACAACTCCTCCTGATCCAATACCAATTAAAGATTGATTTAACTGATATCCTTGAGCTGATGTATCTGTTTCTGGATTCATAAAAGCTGTTATTCTTGCCTTTTGGTGAGGTAATATTAATCCTGAATTCCATAAAACAACTACTCCAATAAGTAATGCAGAGAATCCACCTATTATTATACGCCTATCTAACCCTGCAATAAATAACATACCTAAAACTATAAAGAAACAAACCATTGTCATTCCCATATCTGGTTGAATAAGAATTAAGCTTACTGGTATCATACAGTAAATACCTATCTTAATTATATTTCTTAAGTTATTAACCTCATAGTCCATTTCCTCTAAGAGTTTGGCTACCATTAAGATAATACCAAACTTGGCCAGCTCTGCAGGCTGAAGATTAGATATTCCTATGTTAATCCAACCTCTAGCTCCATTAACCTTAACACCAATCCCCGGAATCCATACACATAATAGCAAAATAACTGAACCCCAATAAAAAATAGGTACATATCTATATATAACAGAATAATCTACTGCCACTAAGAAATATAAAGCAACCATTGATATAATAAACCACATAAATTGTTTCTTTACGAAAAAGAATGGTGCTACATCTCCCTTTGTACATAAGTATATGTTAAGCATTCCATACAGCATAAGTGCTATAGCTGAAAATAGCAATCCCTTATCTATCTCTCTAATAAGCTTAAAATCTAATTTATATCTACTTAAAATTCTATCTCTTCTCTCCAATGTTACACCTCCATACTTTCAGAGATTACAAACATAATTATATATTATTATTGCCTTTTTCTCTATAGAATAAATATAATATGACAAAATATAAGAAAATATTAATTTTTTCCTGCCAAAAATAAGAAGAACTTCGAGCAAAGCTCGAAATTCTTCTATCTTCCTCTTACAGCTTTAATAGGAATATTTGCTACTAAAGACGAAGGTGCATCTCCTTCAATACATTCACTCTTAGTAACAGAAATTTCTACGTCATCTGATTGGATTTCTATATATTTAGATAATACTTCTAATATTTCATCTCTCATTTTATCTAAGGTTTCTCCAGGAATATCTCCTCTATCATGAATAAGTATTAACCTTAGTCTATCTTTTGCAACCTCTTTGGGTTTAATTTTTGCTGAAAAGCCATCAAAAAGTCCCATATTCTCCGTCCCCCCTTTATTTACGTCCAAATAACTTCTTTAAAGATCCAAAGAATCCTGCTGAATTTTCTTGTAAATCCATTATAGGAACATCTTCTCCTGTAATTCTCTTTGCTATATTTCTAAATGCTTCACCTGCATAAGCTTTTTCTTCTAAAACAATTGGTTCACCCTTGTTAGTTGACACAGTAATATTTTTGTCATCTGGAACAACCCCAACAAGCTTTACTGATAGAGTTTCAATTATATCTGAAACATCCAACATGTCTCCTCTTTTAGTCATTTCATAATTTAGTCTGTTTACTATTACTCCATGATCTTCTAATCCCTTTGCATCAAGCTTACCAATTACTCTATCAGCATCTCTCACTGAAGTAATTTCTGGATTTACTACAACTATTGCTCTATCAGCTCCAATTACAGCATTTTCAAAACCTTGTTCAATTCCTGCTGGTGAATCTATAAGAATATAATCAAAATCCTTCTTTAATTCATTAACTAACTTTAACATTTGTTGTGGACTTATATCGTCCTTGTCCTTTGTTTGTGCTGTTGGAAGTAAAAATAGATTTTGAAATCTCTTATCTTTAATTAAAGCTTGTTTTAATCTACATCTTCCCTCTATAGCATCAATAATGGTATAAACAATTCTATTTTCTAACCCCATTAATACATCTAAATTTCTTAATCCTGTATCACCATCAACAACTACAACTTTATTTCCTAATGCTGCTAATGCTGTACCTAGATTAGCTGTTGTTGTTGTTTTTCCAACGCCACCTTTTCCTGATGTTATTACTATCGATACTCCCATTTACGAATCCCTCCACATTTTAATATATATACTTATTAGTTAAATACGGTTCAACAATTATGGCATCATCTTTTACTTTTGCCACTTCTGGATATTTAGGCTTTTCAAAATCGTCTGGAGAAATTGTTATTATATCTCCTATTTTTAAGATTTCAGGCTGAAGTGCAAATGCTGCTATTATAGCTTTTCTATTTCCCCCAACTCCTGCATACACATTTCCTTTTATGCTACCAAGAACAATTATATTGCCCCCTGCATATACTTCAGCTCCACTATTTACATCGCCAACAATTACAATGTTCCCTTGAAAGTCAACACATTGTCCACCTCTTACAGTCTTTCTAATGAACTTAGTTCTGCCTTCGTAAACTCCATTGAATATTTTTGATTCCGATTCTTTATCCTTTACATCCTTATCTTCAAACACTATATCTTTTATACCAATCTCTTCAAACAAAACAACTTTTAAACTTTCTACATCCTTTTCTGTTAAAGAGGAAAGCTTTGTTGTTATGCATAAAGTTGATCCTTTATAGAACTTCTTTCCTTTTGAAAGTTTTTCTATTAATGCATCTAACATCTCTTCAAAGTTGCCAAACTTATCTATATTTATTATTGCATTTAATCCCTCTTTATTTCCTTTTATAATTATTCTATCATTTCCCATTGGCTACCCTCCACCAATTACTAGCACTTATATAATTCAACAAAAAATATTACATTCCTTCTTATTATAAGAAATCTATTTTATTATATCATTAAATATTATGATTTTGTAGACATTATCATAAAATTGCTGAAACTGGTAATATTTAATTACAAGAAAAAAAGGAGAAATCACAACGCGATTTCTCCTTTTAATTTTTTTACTGGCTAGGAAGATATAAAATTTTAATTACTTGCCTTATTGTCCGCTGGAGCTCCTACTACATATTTTTGATAACTTTCAGAAGTATATCCTTCTGGTAACCTATCTTTAAAATATGCCTCATAAACAGCACGAGCTACTGACGCAGTATAATAACCATGTCCTCCATCATAAACAACACCTACAAATGCTATTTCAGGATCATGTAATGGCGCAAAGCTGACATAAGTTGCATATGGCGCTCTTCCTATATCAGATTGGTTATCCCTAAAATCAGCTGTACCTGTTTTACCACCTGTTTCTATTGGGAATCCTCTAAATGCTGCAGCAGCTGTTCCTCCATCTTCATTGTTCGCTCTTCTCATACCATCTCTAATTGCATCTATAGTAGATTGTTTCATTTCTATCTTTTCTACTACCTGGGATGGGAATTCTTGAACAACTTTACCATCTGGTGTCGTTATTTTATCAACAAAATGAAGTTTATATCTTGTTCCACCATTAGCTAAAGTTGCAATATACCCAGCAAGCTCCATAGGTGTAAAGTTATTCATACCTTGACCTATAGATGAATTTACTTCTTGGGCTGGAGACTTTATAACAGTACCTCTATCATTTATTATAAATCTAGCAATAATTTCTGCTATAGTATTTGCTTGAGCTGATTCATTATAAGTTTTACCTTTAGCTTTATATTCCTCTACATTTTTCTTATATAGCTCTGAATTACTCATTATAGTTTTTATATCACTTACTAAAGTTTTTGCAAGTTCTTCATTGCTAGTTATTTCTTCATCAGTACCTAACTTCCAAAATGCAGCTTCTACTTTATCTTTTAAACTCTTTTTAGCATTATAAACTTTTTCGCTATCTTCATCCCTATATGAATAATCAAAAGGAATAAAAGTATACATATTCTCATATGAACCACTTTCTAAAGCAGCTGCTAAATCAAATTTAGCATAATAGATTGCATTTTCTTTATATGCATCAAAACTATATACTTGCCCAACTCTTTCTTCTATTTCTATACCAGTTCCTCTCTCAGTTTGACTATTAACATCATATCCAAGACCAAACTTCCATGCATATTTTGCAATGGTGTCCATAGCATTAACACCACCACCTGCCTTTTGGTATAATCTATAAGCAATTTCATAGAAATAGTAGTTACATGAAACTTCTAGCGCTTTACCTACATCTACAGCACCATGAGTTTGATGTCTAGTAGTATATATTAAACATTCTGGTTGGAAGTTTCCATATAAATCTGAATGCTCAGTAAACTTTCCTTTATCATAGATAATTGTATCGGGATTAACAACACCTTCTTCTAAACCAGCAACTGCAGTTAAAGGCTTAAAAATAGATCCTGGTGGTAATAAACCTTGTGTCGCATAGTTAAAGAAAGATCTAGGATATAAATCATATATATCTCTTCTCCCTTTACCATCTCCATAGTCTGGAAATAAATCATCTACTGTAACATTCTTTAAGTTTTTAGTTTTTATCAGTTCTTTTCCAAATGTCTCAAGATCCGGATTAAAATATTTTTTATACTCCTCAGTAGTAAGCTGTCCTGGTATAGCAAATAAATTAGGATCAAAATCTGGATATGATGCAGATGCTAGTATTCTTCCAGTTTTTACCTCAACTGCTACTACAGCTCCTCTATTAGCTGTATTAAACTCACCATTATTCTTTGCTTTAATCTCTTCCATCTTATCTTTTAAGGCTTGCTCTGCAGCATATTGAACATCTTTATCAATTGTTAAATGCACATTATTTCCTGGGTAAGATTCTAACTTAAATAACTCCTCAGTTACTCTACCTGTAGAGTTTACTTTTACTGTAGTCCCACCTTTTACACCTTTTAATTGTTCTTCAAAGGCTGCTTCTATTCCTGAAATACCAATAAGATCTGAAGATGCATCGTATCCTCTTAGCTCATAACTCTCTTTTTGAGATGTATCTATAGAAGATAAATATCCTAATACTGATGATGCAGTAGTTTTATATGGATAATATCTAATTGGCTCTTGAACAACATCAATACCTGGTAAGTCATTAAGTCTTTGCATAATATTGAAATATATATCTTTTTCTATATTGCTTGCAATTGTTACAGACTTATAGCCACTATAACTTCTCATTTTTAATGCATCTTTTATTACAATATAATCTCTTTGTTGTGTAAGACTATATTTTTCAGATACAACTTTTGCAATTTCTTCTCCAGACATGTTTTTAATCATATCTTGCTCTTCTTTTGTAGGATTTGGATATATTAAACTAATTAATCCATAATCCTTAACAAGTTTATAATAGATTTGTTGAGGGGTAATTTTAACTAACTCATCATCTATTTTAGCTTTTTGTTCATCACTAAGCTCATCAGCATCAGGATATAATTTCTTTTGTACTTCCGCATCAAGATTTCTATCCTTCTTAAATCTTAAATCCTCTATTTTAATTAAATCATCATCACTATTTTTATATTCTAAATACCACTGATTTTTATCATTCAACTTTAATATAAGAGTATCTTCAAAAGTCTTCCCATTATCCTTAAGTATCTTAAACACTTCATCCATAGTAGTAAAGAATTGTTTATTTGATAAATCTGTAGATGTATAGCTTATTGAATAAGTTTGCTTATTTGTAGCTAGAAGATTACCATCTTGGTCGTATATAATTCCTCTTGGTGCCTTTTCTGATACAAATTTTGTTGATGTTGTATCAGCTTTTTCCTTATAATCATCATGTTTATATACTTGAATATAAAGGAGCTTTACTGTCATCACTGTAAATATAATTCCCATAATTATTAGTAAGACAGAATATCTTGATAATTGTTTTTTCTTATTGGGTTTATTAACTATCATTTAAACCTCCACTTTGTTTTTTCCTCATCATTATATAAAAACTTATAAAATAAAGGATAAGCAAAAAACATAATTATAGAATTGTAAAGTCCAGCAAAAATACCTCTTAACACATCTACTTTAATTTTTAATAAATACATTATAATAAAGATTCCAAACACTCTTAATGAAGTAGTTACAAACATAGTTCCTACAGGAATAAGTTTCTTATTTCTCCATATACCTTCACCAACTAATCCTGCAAAAAGACAACATAACATATTGACTAGTGCATTAATTCCAAATCCATTAAAAAAGAATATATCTTGTAATAATCCACTTACTACTCCTATAAATACTGCTTCTTTTTTCCCATTGATTATAGAATAGGCTATTGCAAAGATAAACAAGAGACTTGGATATACTCCTTTTATAGCTATAAAGGGTGACAATGAATTATCTAATATCAATAATAATATTGATATTAATACTATTATAAATCTCTTCATATCCCACACCTCTTAGTCATATTTTATTTCTCTTTTATCTTTTGGAGCCACTATAAATAATTCCTCTATTTTATTAAAGTCTACATAAGGTTTTACTATAGCGCTCTTCATTACTTTAACCCTATCTTCCTCAACAGAAACCACTTCACCAATTTTAATTTCTTTTGGATAATATCCTCCTAATCCTGAAGTAACTATAACATCCCCTTCTTTTACTTCTGAATCCATAGGAAGATTTAGAACCTTAGCTAAATTATTATTAAAATAATCTTTATATCCTTGTAGTATTCCTGTGTTTTCTCTAGTGCTGTCTACCATAACAGCAACCTTTACATTTTCATTTACTATACATTGTACTATAGCCCAATTTTTCCCTACCGAGGAAACTTGTCCCACAAGACCATCAGCTGAAATTACTACCATCCCTTTTTCTATTCCATCGTCTTTTCCTCTATCAACAATGTATCCGTTTAGTATACTATCGCCACTAATACCTATTATATTAGTACCTATGTAATCATAGTTATTCTTTTCATCTTTAAAATTTAAAACCTTTTGAAGTCTTTCATTTTCTTCTTTTAATTTAGAATACTCATCTATTTCGGCCTTAAGCTTATCATTTTCTTTCTTTAATTCTTTATTTTCATCCCTAACATCTGAAAAATTTAAAAAGAAATCAACAAAATCTTTTACACCTCTATTAAAACCATATGCAACTTTTTGAACTGGATTTAAAGTGCTGCCTGCTCCACTTTCTAATCCTTTATCGTCTCTACTAACAGTAAGGGTAATTAACCCTAAAAATGCAACTGACAGCACTATAATAGTTACTGTCAGTTTGTTCTTAAGAAGCTTCATATATTATGCTCTATCTTTCTTCTCTACTTATTTTGTCGAAATCCTCTAGAGCTTTTCCTGCCCCTAGAACTACACAGTCAAGAGGTGATTCCGCTATATGAACAGGCATATTTGTTTCTTTTCCAATTAACACATCTAATCCCTTTAATAAAGCTCCTCCACCTGCAAGCATTATTCCTTTTTCCATAATATCAGCTGCAAGTTCTGGTGGAGTCTTTTCTAATGTTGTCTTAATAGACTCAATTATTGCATATACAGGTTCCTTAAGAGCTTCTCTTATTTGAGACTCTGAAACTTCAATAATCTTTGGAAGACCTGTTATTAAATCTCTTCCCTTAATTTCAATTATTCTATCTTCATCTTCTACTTTATAAGCAGATCCAATTTCCATCTTTACTTGTTCTGCAGTTCTTTCACCTATCATAAGGTTATACTCTTTCTTAATGTAAGCTATAACTGCTTGATCTAATTCGTCTCCAGCAACTCTTAATGACTTGCTAGTTACAATACCTCCAAGTGATATAATAGCTACTTCAGTAGTTCCACCACCAATATCTACTATCATACTTCCTGTTGGTTCACTTACTGGAAGTCCTGCTCCTATAGCTGCTGCCATTGGCTCTTCCATTAAGATAACATCTCTTGCTCCTGCAAGCTTTGTTGCTTCTTCAATAGCTCTCTTTTCTACTTCTGTTACTCCTGATGGATAGCATACTATAATTCTAGGTGCTTTAAATCCACCTTTACTAGCAGCCTTTTCAATTAATGATTTAATCATAGTGTGAGCAACATCAAAGTCAGCTATAACTCCATCCTTTAAAGGTCTTATTGCTACTATGTTCCCTGGTGTTCTACCAATCATAAGTTTAGCTTCAGCACCTACTGCTAAAGGCTTCTTTGTTAAATTATTTATAGCAACAACTGAAGGCTCTCTTAAAACTACTCCCTTTCCTTTTACAAAAACAAGAGTATTCGCAGTACCTAAATCTATTCCCATGTCTTTACTTGTTCCAAAAAATCCCATTGTATTTTTCCCCTTTCAGCTATATAATTCCTTTTTCTTTTAAACTTGTATATTCATTATTTCCAATAATAATATGGTCTAATAATTCTATTCCTATTATTTTACCACATTCTTTTATCCTTGCAGTTATGTTAATATCTTCCTTACTAGGAGTAGCATCTCCAGAAGGATGATTATGACATATTATAATTGAAGCGCCACCACATCTTATAGCTTCCGAATAAATTTCTCTTGGATGTACTATTGATGTGTTTAAACTTCCTTTAAATACATCCTTTACTCTTATAATTTTATTCTTAGTATTTAATACCACTAATTTTAAAACTTCCTGATTTAAACAACTCATTTCATTCATAAGTAATTTAGATATATCCTTTGGATTTGATATTCCAATTTCAATTCTATTACTCTTCAGAGTATTAAATCTTTTAAAAAGTTCAGCTACTGCTAAAATCTGTGATGCCTTAACTTTTTTTATTCCTGTTATTGAAGTTATTTCGTCGTATGATGCATTCATAATACCGTCTAAGCCTTGTAATTCGCATAATATTCTTTGACTTAAAGAAAGAACATTTTCTCCTTTAACGCCACATCTTAATATTATTGCTAATAACTCTGAATTATTTAAACTTTCCGCTCCTAAAGAAAGTAATTTCTCTAGAGGTCTTTCACTTAATGGTAAATCTAAAATCTTAAGATTGTTGTCCATTTATACACTCCTCTTAAATTAGATTCCCCACCCCTTATATTATTTTATCCATCATACTTTTAAGCTTATTCAAAGGAAGTCCTACAACATTGTAATAACATCCTTTAATTTCTTCTACAAAAATACCACCCTTACCTTGAATTCCATATGCTCCTGCTTTATCAAGTGGTTCTTTGCTCTCTATGTATTTAATTATCTCTTCATCCTTAAGCTTTGAAAATTTCACTTCAGTACATAAGGAATCTTTGATAATTTTCCCTGTCTTTGTATTTATTAATACAATTCCAGAATAAACATTATGTGTTCTGCCACTTAAATCTTTAAGCATACTAAAAGCCTCTGTCCCATCTTTAGGCTTACCTAAAATTTTATTATCTAAAGTTACGATTGTATCTGCTGCTATTATAATGACGTCTTCATGTATATTTTTTTGTACATCTATAGCTTTACCTAAAGCTATATTTTCTACACACTCTTTTACATTCCCTTTAAAAACAACCGTATTTTCATCAAAATTACTTACAATAACTTCGAATTCTTCAACTAATCTAGATAATAATTCTTGTCTTCTTTCAGAAGCTGAAGCTAATACTATCTTCAATTTTCTCACTCCTAAAGTATACTATCAAATAGTATTGCCATTTTTATCATTTTATAGACATATTTTTTTGTATTTTTTATAAAATCTTAGGTGTAGCAAATGGTTGTAAGCATCACTACACCTAATATAGTTTATCATTATATATACTTATAAACAAGTATGTTCATTTAATTCTAATGCATTTTAATTTATTCTTAAGATTTTACTATACTCGATATTTTATGAGTAATTTGTATAAAAAATCCTTAGATGTTTTAACATCCTTTTGGGTATATTCATCAGGTAACTCTTTAATAACTTTTACCAAATTTTGAACTTCTTCACTAGGACTTTTTATATTTGCTACTGTTTCTTCTGTCCACTTTTTAAAATCAACTGTTTTTACTGATTTTACGTCACTTTCTTCAAACTTATTTATTATCTGCAAGTATCCCTCTATTATTTGTGCCTCTATCTTTTTTTCTGAAGAATCCTTTGGTATACAACACTTAATAGTGAAGTTATTAATTGATGCCTTAGTTAACTCTTCTGTTTTTTTTGCACTTTCTTCATCTTTATAGATACCCGCCATAACTTTGAACTTGCCATCCTCTTGAATTACAAATCCAGTCATAGAAGAAGGTAATGTTGTTAAAGTGCTATTAGCATTTTCCTCTTTAGAAAACAACCCACATTGGATTATTTTAAATATGCTACTATTCTCAGCTGTATTAATACTTTCTTCTTGCTGACTTTTATTAGGTACTTTAAGTGAATTACTTATTTCCCCCTCACTAAAAAACATCTTGAAGATAGTAATTCCTATAGCTACTGCTAAAATAATGATTAATAGAATCCATAAAAAGAAACCTCCTCCGCCTTTCTTCTTATAGTCGTATCTTGTGTATCTCATATTCTACCCCCTTACTTTTTTAATATTATGTATATTACTTAGAAAGGATAAATATTCGTAATTTAAACACAAAAAAAGGTGGAGTGGATATTTATTTTGCTTGTTCCGTCACAAAGCTCCAAGTCACATCAAAACAAATCCCCCCCCACTCCTACTAAATGTAAGGAAAATATAAAATTATTATCCTTAATTTTATATTTTTTTAATATGAAATTGTAATAATACCTTTGATTTATAGCAAATTAAATTTTTATATTTTCCTAGACGTAAAAAAATCTCTACTTAAATAAATTTAAGTAGAGACCTCATATATTCATACACTAAAAACTAAAATTAAAATACTCTTCTTGCTCCTGCATATCTTGTTCTGTAGTATCCCTCATTAAGAGAGCTTATTTTAACCCTACCACTTGATGCTGCATGTATAAAATCACCGCCACCAATGTATAAACCAACATGACCTAAGTATCCTACTGTATTGAAGAACACTAAGTCTCCAGGCGCTAAATTATCTCTTGACACTGCACTTCCTGCACTAAATTGCGATCTAGCTGTACGTGGTAAACTTACCCCAAAATGTCTATATACATAACTTGTAAAACCAGAACAATCGAATGCATTTGGTCCATTTGCACCATATACATATGGTCTTCCTAAGAAGTTATAAGCATAATTTGCTACTTGGCTTGATGACTTGTTCACTCCTCTGTTTATAGAAGAATTAGTATTTTTCTTACCTGTTGTGTTTGATGATCTTGAAGATTGTACAGTATTTTGTTCTTCAACCTTTTTAGGTGACACAATTACTTTATTAACCTTAAGTTCGCTTGTCTTAAGTACTACACCCTGTTTTGTCTTTGCACTTGTATCTGCGCTTATACTTTCTGCACCTACCATTGCAACTGCTGCACATACAACTGTAATAGCTACAGCCTTAGTAAGTATCTTTCTTTTTGAAATCATAGATACTCCCCTTCCTTTAAGAAAGTTTCACTTCCCACAATAGTTTTAGTAAACATTTTCACACACATTTATAGGACGTTCCTCTTGCCCTACTTTTTTAATTATAGTAATTTATTCCAAAATAGTCAAGCCATTTTATTTACATATTATTGTCTTTGCATAATAACTAGGTTTCTTCCATTTTCTTCTTCATCTTGAAAAAAGTCTTTAGCTATCCTTTCTACTTTGAATCCTTTACTATCCCAAAAAGAAATGCCCTCTAAATTGTTTTGTACAACTCCAACTTTTATAGTATCTATTGTATACTGTCTTATAAAATATTCTATGACTCCTGCCACAATTTCAGAACCATAGCCTTCATTCCTTAATTCTTTTTTTATTATGAAAAGCCATATAAATAATTCTTTCTTATTTTCTAACTCTAATCTTCCTTTAAACACTCCAACCAGCTCATTATTTTTGTGTATCTCTAAAAAGAATTCATTTTCCGTTACATAATATTCTAAAAACCTTCTATAAAACATTTGACTATCTAATGAATAACAAGTATGATCTTCGCTATTATTTATTTTTATCCAATTATTTAATTCTTCTAGTCCATCTTCTTCTACACTTGATACTAAATAGTCCTTAAATTCAAATCCAATATCTATCAACTAACTCTCCTCCCATTAAATCACTTAAATATAATAATTCTACAGAGAGTTTATATTCCCTTCCTTTAATTAATGAATAGTTATCCATAGTTTTAAACAAAAAAGAGACCATCAATAGATAGTCCCTTAATAATTCCTATTTATTAGCTGCATAAAAGCATCTCTTTGGAGATATGATCTTTTCTTCCGACTTAAGAGCCTTAATTGCCTTATCTACATCCTTCTTATCTAACCCAGATATTTCTGCAATTTGTCCTCCCTTTAAAGGCTCAGCTGAATTATTTAAAACTTCTAACACTTTTTCTTTAACGTCCATCTTCTATTCCTCCTTGAATTTCATTACTATATTAATATTATACCCATAATATGTTAATTAATCAATACTAATTATTACTTAATATAAATAACTAACAATTTAAAGTAAAAAGTTTTTGCTTCTAAAGATTGTCCACCCTAATGCTATTAATTTATAAATACTCCTTACTACTATAGAAACTTTATCGCTATCAAAGTTTTATCCTCACTTATTGATCACATTCATATTGTTAAATCATAGATTTAAATATTCAGGAATCTTTATTCACCTGCTTAACTTTTTACCTTGTATTTCTTACCTTGTACCCACTATTGCTCTTCTCCATTCACTAAAGAAAAGAAACTGCCCGAAAGCAGTTTCTTCCCTATCTTAATTATCATTATTATCTCATTTATCTTGCTTAACCTTATTTAATAGCCTTTAATACTTCTAACAAGTATTCCCATACCTTCTTAGTAGAAGAAATAGATAAATGTTCTTCTGGAGTATGAGCTCCTCTTATATTAGGCCCAAAGCTTATCATATCTAAATCACCAAGAATTTCTTCAAATAAACCACATTCAACTCCAGCATGTAAAGCATAAACTACAGGTTCTTCACCATACATCTTCTTATATACATCTTTGCAAATTTCTCTCACCTTAGAATCCGCCTTATATTCCCAACCTGGATATCCATCATTAGCAGAATATTTAGCTCCAGCTAATTCAGTAATTGTCTTAACCTTCTCTTCTATATCAGCTCTTAAAGATGGTACTGAACTTCTAACAGCACTATCAAAAATAACTTCTGAGTCAGTAGTTGTAAGTATGCCTATATTTGTTGAACTTTCAACTAAGCCATCTATGTTACGACTCATTGTATTTACTCCATTAGGATAAACAAATAATAAGTTTACAGCCTTTTCAGTAGTTTCCTTATTAAACGCCTTCTTGCTTTCTACTGAAACTTCCTTAACAGTTAAAGAAACTCCTGGATCTTGTGCTTCTAATTCCTTTTTAAATACCTTATCCCATGTTTCAACTATTCTTACTAGCTTTTCTTCATCTGCTGCCTTTATAGCAAGGATTCCATCTGCTTCTCTTGGTATAGCATTATTCTTAGATCCACCATTAATAGATACTATTTTATAATCTATCTTTTCTAATAAATCCTTTAATACTCTACCCATAAGTTTGTTAGAGTTACCTCTCCATTCATGGATATCAGAACCTGAATGACCACCCTTTAACCCTCTTACTGATATTTCAAATATCTTTTCATCATCTAAAGCTTCCCAAGTAATATCTAAAGAAGATTTAGTTCTTATTCCACCAGCACAACTTACTAGTAAATACCCTTCTTCTTCACTATCAATATTAAGAAGAATTTTTCCTTGTATGTCATCTTTATTTATGTTCATAGCACCAGTCATACCTGTTTCTTCATCTGTAGTTAAAAGAACTTCTATAGCTGGATGTTCTATTGAATTATCTGCAAGAACTGCCATAGCATAAGCTACTGCAATACCATTATCTGCTCCTAAAGTAGTTCCATCTGCATATATTTCATCACCCTTAACAACTAACTTTATAGGGTCCTTAGTAAAATCATGTTCTGTATCTTTATTCTTTTCACACACCATATCCATATGACCTTGGATAATAACTGTAGGTGCATTTTCATATCCCTTAGTTGCAGGTTTTTTAATTATTACATTTAAGGCTTTATCTTGAATTGTTTCTAATTCAAGATTCTTACCAAAGTTAACTAAATAATCACTTATAGCTTTTTCATTACCTGATCCTCTTGGGATATTAGATATCTCTTCAAAATATTTAAATACTTCATAAGGTTGTAAGTTTTGTAAAATTTCCATTATTTTGACTCCTTTTCAGATATAATATGTTAAAATTATACTATAAACATCTACAGTATATCATAAAATTATTTTCTTATTTTAATTATGTGCAAAATAAATAAACATTACTTACTTTTTTAATGTTTGCACATAATAATTTTGACAAAAAACATTATTTTTAGGAGGAATCTCAAATGCAAAAAACTAAAATGATTTTTACTATCGGACCTGCTAGCGACAATGAAGAAACTTTAAGAAAATTTATTACAATTGGTATGAGTGCTGCAAGACTAAATTTTTCTCATGGTACTCATGAAACCCATAAAGATAAAATTGATCTTATAAAAAAATTAAGAGAAGAAATGAATTCTTCAACTGCAATAATTCTTGATATTAAGGGTCCTAAAATTAGAACTCATAATTTTGTAAATGATGGTGTCGAATTAAAAAATGGCCAAGAGTTCTCATTTGTATGTGGAGAAGAACTTCTAGGAGATGATAAGCGCTGTTCTATCTCTTATGAAACTTTATATAAAGATGTTAAGGTTGGAGGTAGTATCTTAGTAGATGATGGACTATTAAAGTTCGAAATAATAGATGTAATTGGAAAAGAAATTAAGTGTAAAGTTTTAGTGGGAGGTATGATTAAAAATCATAAGGGAGTAAATGTCCCTAATGTAAAAATACAACTTCCTTCTATTACAGAAAAAGATATAGATGATATCATATTTGGATGTAAGATGGGTGTAGATTTCATCGCTGCATCATTTATTAGAAAAGCAAGTGATATATTAGAAGTTAGAAAAGTTCTTAAAGAAAATAATGGTGAAAATATTAAAATTATTGCTAAGATTGAAAGCCAAGAAGGTGTAGATAATATAGATTCAATAATTGAAGTAACTGATGGAGTTATGGTTGCTAGAGGCGATATGGGAGTAGAGATTCCTATAGAAAGAGTTCCAATAATTCAAAAGAAGATAATAAAGAAGTGTAATACTGCAGGTAAGATAGTTATTACAGCTACTCAAATGTTAGATTCTATGATAAGAAACTCTCTTCCAACAAGAGCCGAAGCATCTGATATATGTAATGCAATATTTGATGGTACAGATGCCATAATGCTTTCTGGAGAAAGTGCTTCTGGTAGCTTCCCAGTTGAAGCCGCTGAAACAATGTCTAGAATAGCTATTGAAGCTGAAGAAAACCTAGAGTATGACCATTTACTTAACAGAAATATTGATCCTACAACATCTTCTTATGCGGATGCTATAAGCTACTCAGCTTGTAGAACATCCTTTGTATTAAATGCTAAAACAATAGTCGCTGCTACCAAAAGTGGTTCCACTGCTAGACTTTTATCAAAATATAGACCTCAATGTCCTATAATAGCTATTACTCCTTTTGAAGAGGTTAGAAGAAATCTAGCATTAAACTTTGGTGTTTTACCTCTTAAATGTGAAATGTTTAATACAACAGATGAAATTCTTACCGAAGCTAAAAATAAGGCCATTGAAGTTGACTTTGCTAATCCAGGAGATGACATTATTGTTGCTGCCGGAATGCCAACAACTCAAACTGGTGGAACAAATATGTTAAAGATAGAAAAGCTATAAAGATTAGATTACTATCAAGTTCCAGTTTTTTCTTACATTGAAATTTTTATAGATGCTATAACATTTATATATTTAACGTACAGTTTGCTAAGTGGAACATAAGTCCTGCTTACTAACCTGTACGTTTTCTATTTTAAAATTAATAATTGGAGTTGTTAATTTATGTATAACATAGGTAGAAGAATATGAAGATTATATATCTGATTTTGATAAAAAATTAAATATAAGCTATAGGTAACACCTTCCTATAGCTTATATTTATATATTTATATATTTATATATTTTTATATTTATTGGATACCTTATCCATTCTTCTAACCTTTATGAATTTAATAATATTAGCTCCTATAACAGCTAAACATACCAAAGAGGCTATAATAATTATTATCGGTATATTACTAAAGGTAAATATCTCTATCTTTCTAAAGAAAAAAGTTGATGCCACCATAAATGATAATACAATAAAAATAATTATAAAAAACATTATAGCTTCCTTCTTATTTCCATTTTCATTTTCCACTGGATGAGTACATATATATTTTACTACACCAATAGAAAATATAAGGGCAATTATAAGAGATATAATTGGTGCTAATGATATTGTATATTTCATATTTAAAATATTAGATAAAGTTAGTGGCTTAACATTAGATATACTTGAAAGAATATCTAATGCAATAAAGAACACTAACATATATACGGAAATACCTCCAAAGTCATAGAAATACGATTTTAGTGAATACCACTTGTCACTTCCCCTATACGCATCTATTATATTTTCGCAGAACTCCTTGTAATCTCCAACTAATACCCCTAGATCCTCGCCTCTAGACTGAGCCCCTAATAAAATATCATTTACATCATTAATTGCTTCTTCTGCATCAACACTATTTAATTTACCTCTTAGATAACATACTATATTTGTAACTAAATCCTGATATCCTTTGTCTATTTTCATCATATTGCTATAGTTTACTTTTATTTGTTTATCTAACTTATTCATCAATCCTACTTCCCTTCATAATACTTAAATATTCCGTCAACGAACCCCTTAAACTCGTCCCAGGTTCTTGTAAACTCTTCAAGTTCTTTTTCTCCTTCTTCAGTCAATGAATAATATTTCCTCTGAGGGCCAAGTGGAGATTCCTTCTTTTGTGAAGCTAAACTTTTTCTTTTTTCTAATCTTGTCAACAATGGATAAACCGTTCCTTCTGTACATTGACCAAACCCAAAAGTCCTTAATTCTGTTACCACTTCATATCCGTACGTTTCCTTTTTATGCTTTACAATTTTCAATATACACCCTTCTAAAACGCCTTTTAATAATTGCGATTTATCTTGCATAGCAAATCTATCCCTTCTCCTACTTTGTATAACATAGTAGTCTTTATAAAAAGTAAGTACTATGTATTGCATAGTACTTACTTTTAATATATTCCATTTCACATTTTTTGTCAATAAAAAAGGTGAGGTGGATATTTATTTTGCTTGTTCCGTCGCTGCGCTCCAAGTCACATCAAAACAAATATCCACCCCACTCGTACTAAAAGTAAGGAAATTATAAAATTATTATACTTGAATAGCCGATTAAAATTTTATACCTTTCTAGACAGTAAAAAAATCGCCAAGGCGACTGTAGAGCCGTCAATTTTTTTCGCCCATCTGCATAATGGAGAAATCTCTATATGATTTTTCCATATTTTTATTTAATTAATTAAAACTTAAGATCTTTAAATAAATCTCCTAAACTTAATCCTTCTTCACTATCATTATACTTCATGTATTCTTTATTTCTTTCAACAGCTTCTTTGATGCTTAAGCTTAACTTCTTATCTTCTTTATTAACACTTAGAACTTTAACCTTAACATTTTGTCCTACGGTTAATACATCACTTGCTTTAGCTATGTTTTCATCAGTTATTTCTGTAATATGAACTAATCCCTCAACTCCAGGTAAAACTTCTACGAAAGCTCCAAAGTTAGTTAGTCTAACTACTTTACCTTCCATTACAGCTCCATCTTTTATAGAACTTCCATGAACCTTCCATGGTTCACTGTTAACATCCTTTAAAACTAAAGCTAATCTTTCTTTTTCTCTATCAACTTCACCAACAAATACTTCAACTTTGTCTCCAACCTTAACTACATCTTCAACTCTCTTAACTCTTCCCCAAGCTAAATCATTTATATGAACTAATCCTTGAACTCCACCAATATCAACAAATGCTCCAAACTTAGCTATCTTTGTTACAACACCTGTTCTCTTTTCTCCTTCATTAATAGAATCCCACATTTTTTTCTTTTCTATTTGGTATTGCTCTTCTTCTATTACTCTTCTAGAAGCAACAACTTTTCTATTTCTTAAATCTAATTCTATTAACTTAACTTCAAGAGTCTTTCCTACTACAGCTGAAGATTCAACTCTTTCTCTACCTAATTGAGAACCTGGAATAAATACTCTAACTCCACCATAATAAGCTACAACTCCGCCCTTTACAGCTTCCCTAACATTTACATTTATTAATTCTCCTGATTTAAATGCCTTCTTTAGCTCTTCTCTTTCAGTAACAGCTAAAGCCTTAATTCTTGAAAGTAATACATACCCTTCTCCATCATTAGGTGATAAAACGTATACTTTAAATTCATCGTCCTTCTTTACAACTTCTTCAGGATTTGTTCCTTCATAAGTTAATTCCTCTTTAGATACAACTCCATCAAAAGCATAATTTATATTAACTATTACTTCCTTATCATTTACTTCTATAACCTTACCTTCAAGGATTTCTCCTTCTCTTATTCTCTTAACATCATAATCATTTAAAAACTCACTCATGCTATTCATGTTTGTTTCATTAGTCATATAAATCACTCCCTAAAATACAATTTTAATCCAATTTAAATTCTATATTATTGTTATTGCTAATACAAGTAGCATATACATTATATTATATATTTACCCCAAATAAGTTTATGGTATAATATAGAAAATAGGTAAAAAAATGAATCACATAGCTACAACGAGGTAAATTACGATATAAAGAGTTATTAAATACCACTTGTTTTCACTTAACTCTTTTATCCTTTTATAGGCTAATTTCGCCTTTGTGCTTTCAATATTTTACCATTATAATTTAGTTATAATATTATTTTGACAATATGATGTACTTGATATTTAAATTGAATACTAATAAAATTAGGAGGTTATGTTATGGGTATTTTTAACAGAATGTCAAACATGATTAAAGGGAAAGTTAACTCAACTTTAGATGAAATGGAAAATCCAATTGAATTACTAGATCAAAAAATTAAGGATATGGAAGAACAATTAAGCAAAGCTAAATTAAACTCTGCTCAAGTTTTAGGTAATGTTCATGAAATTGAAAAGAAGATGAATGCTGCAAAAAATGAATCTGTTGATTATGATTCAAAAGTTAAATTAGCTCTTTCTAAGAATAATGAAGATTTAGCTAAGAGAGCATTATCAAAGAAGGTAGATGCTGATAAGAAGTATGAATCTTTAGTAACTACCTATAATACATCTAAGGCTCAAGCAGATGCTTTAAAGAAAAACTTAAGAGCTTTAGAAGAAGAACTTGAAAAGACAAGAAGTTACAGAGATGAAGCTGCTGCAAGGTACTCTACAGCCAAAGCTTCTAAGAAGGTTAATGAAGTTTTAGCAAATGTTGAAACTAAAACTAATTCTATTAATATTGATAATATCGAAAGAAAAATTGCTAGAGAAGAAGCTATGGCTAATGGTCTTGGAGAATTAAAAAACATTGATGACTTTGATAGTGAATTTGAACAATTAGGCGATGTCGATTTAGATGCTGAATTAGAAAAATATAAATCAGGACTTTAGTATTTAATAGAGATAAAAAAGTTAAATAGGATAATAAAGATTAGGAAGAGAAATTGCTTGAGCAATTTCTCTCTTCAATTTATTTTAGAAATTCTAGCGGCTTGTTGCAGAATTTCATCCTTATTATTTTAATTATCCTTATTAACTAAAAAAACTGCCCTTAGGCAGCTTTTTAGTCAATCTTTTCTATCTTCACAACATCATATCCTTCATCTTCAATGATATCTTTAATTTCTTCTTCTGTTAAATCTCCTTCGATTACAGCTTTATTTATTTCTACATCCATCCCTCTAACTTTTCCACAATCTTCAAATGCATTTTTCACATGTCCTACACAGTGCATACAAGACATTCCATTCATTTCAATTTTAAACTTTGCCATAATAAATCCCTCCAAAAAATCTTTCTATTTTATTAAAATTTAGGTTTAAATCTTTTTAATCTTAAAGCATTTAACAATACTGATACTGAACTAAAACTCATAGCAAATGCAGCTATCATTGGGTTAAGAAGTGGTCCTCCGAAGGCATATAAAATTCCCATAGCTACTGGTATTCCTAAAGTATTATAACCAAATGCCCATCCTAAGTTTTCTTTAATATTCTTTATTGTTGCCTTACTTAATTGGATAGCTCCAACAACATCTAGAATATCGCTTCTCATTAAAACAATATCAGCTGATTCTATAGCTACATCTGTACCTGATCCAATTGCTATACCTATATTCGCCATTGCAAGTGCTGGAGCATCATTTATTCCATCACCAACCATAGCAACATTCTTCCCTTCATCTTGAAGTCTCTTAACTTCATTTGCCTTATCTCCTGGCAATACATCTGAAACAACCTTATCTATTCCTACTTCCTTAGCAATAGCTTGTGCTGTCTTTTCATTATCACCAGTTAGCATAACTACTTCAATTCCAAGTTTATGAAGTGCTTCAACTGCTTTTTTACTATTTGCTTTTAATGTATCTGCCACTGCAATAACTCCAGCTAAATCCCCATCTATAGCCATATACATTGGTGTCTTCCCTTGAGATGCTAATGACTTAACATCATTTTCTACTGAAGTTATATCTATATTGTTATTTTTCATTAACTTATTGTTACCAATAAGAATGTTTTTATCATTAATTAAAGTAACTATACCTTCTCCTGGTACAGATTTAAAGGATGTTATTTCAAATAACTCTAATCCTCTTTCTACCCCTGCTACAACTATAGCTTCTCCTAATGGATGTTCAGATCCTTTTTCTGCAGAAGAAGCATATCTTAATAACTCATCTTCACTTAACCCCTTAGTTACTATATCCGTAACCTTGGGTTTACCTTCTGTAATTGTACCTGTCTTATCAAATACAACAGTATTAATTTTATGAGCTCCTTCTAAGGCAACTCCACTTTTAATTAAAATACCATTTTCTGCACCTTTACCTGTTCCCACCATTATTGCTGTTGGTGTAGCTAATCCTAAAGCACATGGACAAGCTATAACTAGTACTGCTATAAATATTGTTAGCGAGAATTCTAATCCCTTGCCACTTATTGCCCAGACAATACTTGAGATAACTGCTAATGTTATTACTGTTGGTACAAAGTATCCAGAAATAATATCTGCCATTTTAGCTATAGGTGCTTTTGATCCTTGTGCCTGTTCTACAAGCTTAATTATTTGAGCTAATGCAGTATCTTTACCAACCTTTGTAGCCTTATATTTAAACATACCAAATTTATTTATACTTGCTCCAAAAACCTTATCTCCAATATTCTTATCTATTGGAATACTTTCTCCTGTAAGCATTGATTCATCTATAGTAGTTGTTCCTTCAACAATTTCACCATCTACAGGAAGCTTTTCTCCTGGCTTTACTAAAATTACATCCCCAACTTTAACTTCGTCAATTGAAATAATTTTTTCTACTCCATCTACAATTATTGTTGCCTTCTTTGGAGCTAACCCCATAAGCTTTTTAATTGCTTCTGATGTCTTTCCTTTAGTCTTTGCTTCTAAATACTTTCCTAAAGTAATTAAAGTTAAAATTGTTGCTCCTGATTCAAAGTATAAGTCCATTGAAAAATGAGTATCTCCACCAGCAATTTTTACTATAGCATATATTCCATAAAGAAATGCTGCTGATGTACCAATTGCAATTAATGAATCCATATTTGGACTTAAATGAACTAGGTTTTTAAAGCCACTAATAAAGAACTTTCTACCTACAATCATTACTGGTATAACTAAAATCAATTGAATTAATGCAAAGTTCATTGCATTTGTCATTGGATCTATAATACTAGGTAGGGGTGCTCCCATCATGTGTCCCATTGATATATAAAGCAATGGAACTGCAAAAATTAATGAAAGTATAAATCTTTTCTTTAAAGAATTAATAGCATCTTCTTTATCAGCTTCATCAATCTTTGTATCTTCTTTTACCTCATAAGCCCCATAACCTGCTTTTTCTATTCTTCCTATAATGTCCTGAGTATTAAGTTTGGAATCATCATAATCTATATGAAGGTCTTCAGTTGCTAAGTTAACTTCAGCCTTAGTAACCCCTTCCATTTTATTTAAAACTCTTTCAACCCTACTTGAACAAGCTGCACAGGTCATACCTGTAACTTTAAAATCTTTTTTCATAAGCTATACTCCTCCTATTAAAACTACTTATCAATAAGCTTATTTACAATCCCCACAACTTCCTCAATCTTTACATCTCTTTCAACCTCATTGCTTGCAGCCTCTTTTAAACAATGATGCATGTGTTGAGTAAGGATTAACTTATTTGCCTTTTTTAATAATCCTTGAGCTGCAATTATTTGGTTTGAAATATCTATGCAATATCTTTCGTCTTCTAACATTTTAATTATTGCTTCTACTTGTCCTCTACAAGTTTTTAGTGTTTGTAACGCTTTTTGTTTATCAGAATTCATCTTCTACCTCCCTCACCCCCTGGGTAGGGGGTATATTTTGATATTAATACTCAATTTCTATTTTGTCAACACCTCAATTTATTTATTCAAAAAATTTTTGTACTTTCCTAAATAATAAAAAAGAGGAATCGTCTTGCGATTCCTCTTCTAAAACTCTTAACTATTTTTTCATTTCATTATAGCAATAATTAATTATATCACTTCTCTTTATAATCCCAATAAATATTCCATTGTCATCTACAACTGGAACAAAATTTTGATTTATTGCTAAATTAATTAAATTTTCTATATCTGAATTGATTGATACACTCTTATGAGATACTCTTCTATCTATCTCTTTTACCTTAACACATTCTGTGTTTTTAAAATTTAAGTCAGGTGTATTCTTTAGTTTCCATAAAAGGTCACCTTCTGTAAGAGTCCCAACATACTTTCCACTCTTATCTATTAATGGAATAGCTGTATAACCGTGATGCTCCATCTTCTCCATTACCTGTCTCATGGTTGCTTCACAACTTTCACACACTACTTCATTCTTTGGTGTAAGAAAAAACGCTATATTCATAACTCTCCCCTTCATATTAAGTAAAACTTTTTCATTACAACTTTATTGTAACATAATCCTAATAGCTTGTCAGATTTTCTAACCACTTTCTTATTGGAATAACGTGAATTATTTTCAAAAATCTATACCAGCCAGCTTCATTAGATATACAGCATTTTGTGTATTACTCTTACCTTTTCTAAGCTTATAATCAAACTGAATTTTATTATCTTCATAGTACTCCCTAAAATTGTAGTTTTCTACTTCTCTCATTTCTTCTTCTAAATCACATAGTTCTAAGTCATGTGTTGAAACAAGACCTCTAGCTCCATTTGATATTAACTGTTTTATTAAAACAGTAGCACCTATGTGTCTATCCTTAGAGTTTGTTCCCTTAAATATTTCATCAAGTAAAACAAATACATCTTCTCCTCTTTTACAAGCATCTATAATAAGCTTTATTCTTAAAATCTCTGCATAGAAAGAAGATATACTTTCCTCTAAGTTATCTTTTGTTCTCATACATGTGTAAATATTCATAATAGGACAACTAAATTCCTTTGCACAAGCTGGTGCTCCAATATAAGTTAGTAAAAGATTTATTCCTACAGTTCTTAAGAAGGTACTTTTACCAGACATATTTGACCCAGTAATCAAGGTAATTTGCTTTGGAGCAACTAATTCATAAGTATTTGCAACTGCTCTATCACCAATTAAAGGATGAGCCATATTAACGCCCTTTATTTCTTTTTCAGTAATATTTCCAAAACACCAATCATCATGATCAAAGCTTATGTTAGATATACTTGATAGAGCATCAAATTCTCCCATAACCTCAAGCCACTTTTCTATAGAATCCCCATTCTTTTCTTTCCACTTATCTAGGTTGAATAGTATAAATACATCTGCAAATACAAAGACATTTAAAATAAAATAATATGCATTTGCCATTGAGTCTCCAACCCAATCTAAAAGATCAGCTAATCTATTCATTTCCTTACTGCAAGAAGATTCGCCTCCTATAGTAAGTTTAGCTTTAGTTTCATTTAAATACTCACTTGTAAACTCTTCTTTTTCTATTAAATTTAATATATTAGAATAAGCTCTTACACTATTTTTAATAGAATGAAATAACTCTATTACATGGTTCATATCCTTTGTTAGCATTTTAATTACAACATAATTAATCATTAAATCTAAAATAACTATACTAAAAGGTAATATTTTAAATGTACATGCTATTATTAAAGCTAATGTAACTGCTATAAATATCCCTGCAATTATTAGTTTAATAGAACTTGTTTCAGAAGGTGTCTTCCCCCACTTTATTAACTCTTCAAGCTCTTCCCCCTTCTTTTTCTTAAAGGTACCATCTATATAAAGTTTTTGTCTCCACTCAACCTTTTCTCCTAATTCTTTTATTGCTTTCTGCTTTTTATTTACAACTTCTTTAGAATGTAATTTCTTAAGTAGTAATATTTCCTTTAACTTTTTACGCCCACTCTCAGTTCTTGTGGTATTTATCATCTGGAATAATGAATTATTTCCAAAGACATCTAAATCCTCACAGAAGGGATGCCCCTCTTCAATTAATTCTTCTCCCTTATCCTCTTCTTCTTTATATTTTCCATTTAGTCTATTTAAACCTTTTTCATTTATCTCTAATAAAGTATTTAATTTATTTCTTTCATTAATTTTTTTGCCATGTATTATAGCTACTATAATAAATAGTGCCATAATTAATGACTCTACTAAAATAAGATTTAAAAAATTGGCTAATTTATATAATTTATATCCTGCAGCAATTCCAACTAATACAATTGCTAACCTACTCCATCCAATATAAGATATAGAATTATCTAAAATATTTATTCTATCTTTTGTACTCTTTATTTTTTCTTTATAAAAGTTTTCTGCTCTACTCATCTAATCCCTCACTTCATTCTTTTACCTAATAACATTAAATATACCTATAAACAATCAAATCTAATCCTTAGGTAGACTTAAACCTTACTCTAATGTTAAAATTTCAGTTTATTTAAAGATACCATAACAAAAAACATTTTCCAATATTTAGAATAACCTTTTCTATAATAATTTAAAAGAGAAATTGCAACGCAATTTCTCCCTTATATATATTTATTATTAACTACTTAAGTGAATTATATATTGTTTCAAGGTTATATCTCATAGCTTCAATATAACTTTTTCCTTCAACCTTAGTTTCTAAGCTATATATTGGCTCAACCTTTCCACCAATTTCATTAGCTATAGTTTCTGCTTCCTTTTGAGTTTCGCTTCCTTCTGAAAATATAACTGTTATCCCTTTATCCTTGCAATAATTAATTGCTCCAGCATTCTTCTTAGCTGTTACCTCTCCTTCACCAAATATATCGTGAAGTGAATTTTCTGTTAATCCAAAGTCTCTACAAAGGTATCCAAAAGCTGCATGACTTGTCATAAAATATTTTTGAGTCTTTGAAGCAAACTTATCCTTATATTCATTATATAATGAATCCAGTTCATTCTTAAACTTATTATAGTTTTCTTCATAGAAATCTTTATTTTCAGGGTCTACTTCTATTAATGCATTTTTTATGTTGTTACTTTGAACTGCTGCTTCTTTTAAACTTAGCCATAAATGTGGGTCTTGTTTTCCATCTATAACTCTAACATCAGCACCAGTACTACTGTCTACCATTTTAACTTTATCTTTATCAATTTGTCCTTCAACATTTTCCAACCAATGTTCCATGCCTAATCCATTATATACAAATACTTGGCTTTTCATTAGCTTTTCTAAATCCTTTGGTCCAAAATCCATATCATGAGGTTCTGCATTTTCAGGAACAAGAGTACTAACTTCTATCTTGTCTCCACCTATTCTTTCAGCAAATTCCTTTAAAGGACTAATAGAAACCATAACATTAACTTTTTCACTTTGTTCATTATCATTACCACTTTTAGTTGAGCATCCAATTAACATAACTGGAAGTATCATTAGCACTGATAGTTTTACTAATAACTTTTTCATTTCGCACCTCTTGTTGCATATGATTTGCATTTGCATTTCTTATTGTATACTCTTATCTAATTTTTGTCAATAAGAGAACCACATATATCTATTATTACCAATATAACTAAAAAAGTTGTATGGATATTTATTTTGCTTGTTCCGTCGCTACGCTCCAAGTCACATGGAAACAAATATCCCCCCCCACTCCTACTAAAGGTAAGGAAATATAAAATTTTTATCCTTGATTTTATATTTTATAATATGAAAATGTAATAATACCTTTGATTTATAGCTAATTAAAATTTTATAATTTCCTAGATTTTAAAAAAAATTAGGTTAACAGTATTACTGATAACCTAAATCTTTCCGTTCTATTCTTATATATGATTAAATGCTAATTATGTGCATATTCTTATAAATTTATTAAGCTATATTTACAACACATTTCATCTAATATTTCTTTCTCTTTTTTCTGGCAAGTAAATATTATTCCCTGTCCTTTTATTTTATTATAAATTAGCTCAATAGCCCTCTTTCTTCTAGTATCATCATATTGAATAAAGGCATCATCTAAAATTATAGGACATTCTTCATGACTAAATAACATATCTATAAAAGCTAATCTTAAGGACAAATAAAGCTGATCATATGCTCCATTACTTAAATAATTCCCTTTAAAGAGATTATCTTTATCTCTAACAAGCATCTCATAATTGTCACCAAGCTTAACATCCTCATATTTATTAAGAGACAATTCTTTAAAATTATTTAGTATCCTTCTATTAATTTCAGGACCTACTTCTCTTCTAATTTCATTAAAGGACTCTTTTAAAGTTTCCATAGCAATATCTAAAGCTTTAACTTTTTTATCACCCTTTCTAACTTCCCCCTCTACAGCTTGTATTTCTTCTTCTATCTTTACTAGATCTCTTTTCCCTATAAGCCTAGTAGCTATATTATTTTCAAGATCCTTTATTCTCTTTTCACAATCTATTAGTTCCCTAGACCTTTTCTTTTCTTCCCTTTCAATCTCATCTTCTGATTCAAAAGAATATTCATTTTCATCATTAACTATGTCCTTTAGTTCCTCTTTAATTTCATCAATATTTCTATCCTTCAGTAATACCTTATAAGTTTCCTCAATAGATAGTATATTACTATGAATTTCAGCTCTCTTTTTAAGCTTTTCCTTGTATTCTTTTATATATAGCTCTATATCTAATAAATTTCCCAGGTCTAAATCCATGGTCTTTAGCTTCTCTCTAAGCTTCTCTTCTTGGACTTCTATATTAGAACTTAGCTCATTTAAAAGTTCAGTTTTTATGTTAAGGTCCTCTTCTAGCTTTTCTTTGGCAAGTGACAAACCTTCAAAAATATTTACCTTTTCTAGCACCTCATCTAAATCTTTAGAGGAGGATAGTCTTTCTATTGATGAAATCATCTCACAATTCTTCTTATACCTATTCTTATCTTCAAGAAGTCCCTCTTCATTTATCATCTTTTTCTTTTCTTCAATTCTAAGCAACAATCTTTCTTCATATTCCTTGTAAGAATTAAACCTTCTTATAGCAGTTATTAAATCACCATAGTCTTTTGCATATACCTTTTCCATGTATCCATCTAAGCTTAACTCTATTGAATCTATTTCCTTTGTTAAAACTTCTACCCTTTTAGACGCATTCTTCTTCCCTTTAAGGGTATTACCTTCAGTAAAACCTTTAACCCCTAAAAAAACTCCTAAGCAAATTAATAATATGCCTAAAATCATTAAAGGTACTCCAAAAAAGGATAATGCTATACCTATTCCCCCTAAAATTCCACCTAAATACATATTATTTATGCTTTTCTTAAGTTTTATATTTAAATCTTTAGGAATTTTATTTTGTTGAAGAATATCCTTTATTTCTTTTAGCTTATCTTCATAAGATGATAGAACTTCCTCTATTTCCCCTATATATTCTCTCATTTCATGGAAGTTTTTCATTACAGCCTTTCTCTTTAAAAGCTCCCCCTCATCCTCAGCCAAAGATTCTTCTAAAGCTTTCATTGAGCTTATTTTCGCTTCTAAGTTTTGTTGTTCATATTTAAGATTTATAAGTTTTTCCTTGATATTATCATCAAACATTTCTAAAAACTTATATTTATCTAACTCCCCCCTATTGTAATTAAATTCACTTTTTATTTCTTCTACTACTTCCTTAAGCTCTTCCCTCTTATCTATTAACCCTAAATAAAGCCTATTATCCTCCTTAAGGTCATCAATAAAATCCTCATCTATTAGATTACCCAAGGCTCTTTCTTCCCTTTTAAGTTCTTCCGACTTCTTTAGGTACTCACTTATATCCTTGTACTCCTTATGGAGTTTTACTTTTTTTAAGTATTTTTTATATAACTCAAGCTTTGTTATCTCATCATTTAATGTTTTTCTTTTCTCCCTCTCTAGTAAAAGCTCATTTTCCCAATTTAAATTTTGCTCTGCTATGTTGTAGCCCTCATATCTTTCTTCTAATAATGAGGAATACTTCTTTTTTAGCCCATCTAAAGCACCTACACCTCTAGATGTAGTTAGTTCCTTCTTCATTCCTTCTATCTTAGACAGTGCCTTAGCAGCTGGAACCTCCTCCTCTGCGCAACCAAATAGAGATGTTATTCTCTCCATTATTTCCTCTTCCTTATCTTTTCCAAAAGACACCCCAAGCTGACTAATAAATAATGTTTTTTCAAAGGTTGATCTATTTACTCCTAAAAAACTTTTTCCTGGCTCTTCTATGTTAATATTTCTTGCAACTTCTCCTGTTAAAGCATCTAAAACTTCACAAGTATCCTCCTTTTTAGTTAATGCAAAGATTCTTTTTATAATATATTCTCTTCCATCTTGCTCAAGTGTAAGCTCTCCCCTTATTACACCGCCCTTGAAGGGTAAATATCTCTTTCTATCTCCATCGCCCTTACCTCTTTTTTGAGGAAAACCATATAACATTACCTTTATAAATTCTTCTATGGTACTTTTACCTGCTTCATTTTCACCATAAACTAAGTTTAATCCCTTACTTAAATGTATAATCTTATTTTCTACTCCACCAAAGGAATCTATTTTTAACTCTTTAATAATCATTCATATTCACCTGCCCTTCAGATAGGCTTGATAATCCTACTTTAAGTGCCATCATTAGTACTTCTTTATCTTCTTCTGTCTCTGCTGAATCTATTAAATTCATTATTTTCTTTACAAATAGAGATTTAACTGAATATCCCTTTGTAATCTCTTCAATGTTATACTTAACTCTGGTTTTATCAACTATCTTACAATAGTAAAAATCTAGCCCTAATCTTTCTCTAAGCAACTCCTCGTCTATTGAAAAGTCTGGAGATATTTCTCCTTCCAGAACTATTTTATATAAATTATGTTTTCTATCGCTTTCATTAATAGAATCTATAATACTTTTCTTAACTTCTTCATATCCAAAAGAATCTGAAATATCTATATGTTCCTCAATATAATTTCTCTTAGATGTTTTTACAAACTCTAAATCTACCGTTCCTTTAGATACATATCCATATATAATTCCCTTATCTCCTAATTCATCAAAGCCCCTACCTTGTGGACATCCACTATAGGCATAGAAGGTTTGTCCTTCTTTGTTTATTCCACTAAAATTATGTCTATGGCCTAATGCAATATAATCCATCCCACTATTTCTTATATCATCAAAGGTAATTGGATTATATTCATTCCCTTTATTTGAACTTGAAATCTCCCCATGTAAAACCATAAGGTTTATTTTATCTGAAGGCTCTGAAAAATTTTTAAGTGCAGATTCCCTAATATACTTTTCTCTAAAACCATACCCCCATACATTTATATCTAAATTCTCTAAATATACCTTTTCTAAATCCCCTTTAAAAATATAAACATTGCTGGGCCAATTTATTAGTTTATAAAAAGACTTGTTTCCATATGGATCATGGTTTCCTGGACTTATAAAAACTTTTACTTCAAGGATTTCTTTTAATGATTGCTCAATAAAATACAAAGTTTCTCTATTTAACGTAAAATTATCAAATATATCCCCTGTTAACAGCAAGATATCCACAGCTTTTTCCTTGCAAAAGTGGATAATATTCCTAAAGACCTCTTTTAGTTCCTCTTTATTTATTCTACTCTGACTTTCTCCTACATCTTTAAAGGGAGTGTCAAAATGTAAATCACCTGTATGAACTATTTTTATCCTTTTCATATAATCACCTTTATTTCAATCGAACTTTTGTTCTCATTTTACCACATTTTATGTTTATAAGGAATATTATGTATCATCTATTTATTTAGAATTATTTTCCATGCTAAAATGTAAATATTAATTTTAGAGATAAGATAGAAAAAGAACTTAGTAAATTTATAAAACTATAAAAAAGTCACTTGGCCACGCTTTAGCGAAGAAATCACTTTTTTCAGCCATACCACAGGTTCCCAAAATTTGCTTTTGATATTCTGTGGTGGCACTATAATTTTTATTTTTTAACGTCTTAACACATTCTCACCACTAAAGCTCTGTATCTATAAGGTTTTGCTACTCAAAATTTTTTATATTTTCCTAGACGATCGAGTAGGAGCTAAATAATTATTTTATTTAGCGTCCTCTCACACCACCGTACGTACCGTTCGGTATACGGCGGTT
>NZ_JADPAA010000014.1:0-87312 GCF_015669365.1 Clostridium sp. 1001283B150210_160208_E6
TAAGCTATACGGTTGGCACTATCAGCCCCCGTTACGGACTTTCACCGATTAGTGTACGCCCATGCTGGGCGCACTTAGAAAAAAAGAAACACCAATAACGGCGCTTCTTTTACTTCATTTCATTTATTATAGTTTGAATAAATTTTACATTCTTAATCTTAATATGTAGATAAATAAATGTGCAGGAAATAATTCCTCCAATAGTTCCACAAATAATATCCCACATAGTATCATTTAATGATCCGTTCTGAGCTGTTAATCCAAATATACTATCAGTTGCAAACTCCCATAATTCCCATATGCCTGCACAAGCAACAGAAAATAAAAATGGAAATGCCACTAAAATAATTGGGTTAATAGATTTGTTGTTCTGATCTCCACATAGATACACACAATAAATAAGTCCATAGAATGCTAATAATATTCCAGACGCAAAATGTAAAATCTTATCATATGACTCAAATGCATAAAAGTTCATTACATTAGCTAAATACATTGCAAAGAATATGAATACTAAAGTAACAACATAAGCTCCTTTAGATTTTCTCAAAAATGTTTTTGAAAATAAAAATCTTGCAGCAAATATAGTTATATATATTAGCCCAACTCGCCATAACTTTTCCCCGTCTCTATAGAAATAGTCCCACACAAAAGTCACTGCTAAAAGTACATAAAATATATATGTACATACTAAATGATAACCTAACCTCTTCTTCATATCTAATCTCCTATATCTCTATTACATTTATATAATAATGTATAAAACCAATTTAAACAACTTTCCCTTGTCTCTTTAATATGATATAAATCAAGTAGGATGATATTGCTCCTACAACTATCCCACCAATATGTCCATAGTTATCTATATTAGGCATACTTAATCCAAATAAAAGATTAATACCAATAACAAAGAGTAAATTTGAAATTGCTCCTTTTTGTATTCTTCCTCTTTCCTTATAAGCATATACTAAAAGCGCACTCAACAAACCAAATATAGCTCCAGAAGCACCAACTGATAAAGATGTTGGAGCTAAATAATAGCTTAAAATGCTACCTCCTAATCCAGATAATGAGTAAATTATAATATATGCTTTTTTACCATATAAATCTTCTATCTGTTTTCCTATAATGTACAATGCATACATATTAAATGCTAAATGTACTATTCCACCATGTAAGAAATTACAACTTATCAATCTCCACCATTCATTAGTAAAATACATAAGAGGTCTATACTTTGCTCCCATCTCTAATAATACGTAAGGATTTATATCAAAAATATTTCTTGATTTTAAAGCACATATAATAAAAAGAGCCACATTAACAATAATCAGTGTATATGTTATATAATATCTTTTAAACTCACTTACTATCTTTTCATCATTACCTGTAACATTTCTTATTATTCCTACAATAGGTTCACATCCTTGATCACAATATAAGATTTTCCCAGATGAGTAATCTACTACAACTTTATTATCAATAGAATATGAAGGATTATATATACTCTCGCTTGTAAAAACTATAGTATGTAAACTAAATCCCTCCCCCTTTTGCTTAAGATAATATAACGCTTCGTTATAATCTATATTTTCATACTTATCATCTGTTAGTATTATTGCATAAATACCTTGGGGAAATCTTTTTAATGCAATAGTCATTTGGGTATTCCTATACTGACTGATATAAAACTCTACATAAAAACCTTCTTTAGCTGTAATATAACTAAAGAACTTATCTTTCAATCTATTCATATTCCTCTCCTCATCACTTTATTATGTAACACTTTTTTTATATAATTATATAATAGACCTCGTTTAAGGAGAATACACATGAAAACAAATAAACTTAATAAAATATTTAAAAATATACTAATACTATCTAGTGTAATTTCGCTTTTAGCAGCTTTTTTTATAGAAGAATACAAACCGTTTTCCCTTACTGATATACTTTTTTTGACAATATTAATAATACTACTTGCTCTTCTACTGTGTTGGAAAAAGCAAGTTACAAATACACCTATTCTCTTTTATGATTTTATACTTATTTCATCCGTTTTTATTTATGACTTAAAAACAACCCTAATTATATTAATAGTTAGCGAATTGCTAAAGAAGGGAATATTATACTTTTACTATAAAAAAACATCTTACTTCTTTAATAGTCCTGAGTTTAATGAAGTTTTAATTATAATTAACTCTCTATTTTTAGCAAATGGTGCCTTTATAGTATTTTCTCACTTTATTAATGATGCACCCTTACTATTTTCACAAATAGTAATATTTAATATATTTCAACACATATTTTATCTATTATTAAGATATTTGAGCTATATTATTCCTTTAACAGAACATGAAAATAAACACTTACTTGATAATGTTATATCTATACTTATAAACTTTGCTTACTCTACAATTTTTACATATTTAGGGCTAGTACTTTATACAATATTAGGTTATCCACCTATCCTAGCCATATTTCTGTTAAACACTACAATATGTTATTTATTTATAAAAAATTATAGAATTAATTCTAACAATAGATTTTTAAGTAAGCTTAAAGATAGTTATTTGATATCTCTATCTCCAAATAATAACTTTGTAGAAAAAATTTATAGTTATATAGATGTAATAAGCGAATTAATTCCATCTTCCCTTATAAGCATCTATCCTATTTTCGAAAATTATAGGTATGTATTTCCTATTTGTTATAGATGTGAAGAAAATATAAGTTTAAACAACTTAAAACTAGATTTAAATAATCAAAATGAATTAAAGCATATTTTGGAAGCAGAACATTCTAATATTATTAACGGATATAGACTAAAAAATAACTTTAGTTTTATTTATAACTTTAACTTATTAAATTCAAACTTTATAATCGTTCCTATATGTTACAATTCAAAACCCCTTGCTTTTATCTTGATAAAGCCAAAAATTTCAAATAAATCTTATGACCTAATTAATAATTTATCAGATGTTCAACAATCTATTTCTCTACTTTTAATTCAAAACTATAAATATATAGATTTAATTCCTAAAAGTATTGAAAATATTGAAAGCTTTATTTCTTCACTGGATTTACTTATTTCAAACAAGGTTTCTTTTACATTAAATATAATTGAAAATAACTCCCAAGTAGATGTAGAAAAGCATATAATCAAGAACTCTGATAGGTTAGATAAAGTATTTTTATCTAATAGCAATCACATTTATGTAATTCATGCAATTAAAGATAGTACAAATGTAAGAGATTATATGAAATCATTGACTCATGATAATCCAGATTTATCTTTTTCAACATTTGAATTTCCTATAGATATTAATAATATAAAAGAAATAATTACGATACTAAAAACATCCTTTTAAGAGCAACTAAAATAAAATTAGTTGCTTTTTTATTTTTCTTGAGAAAGAACGTATATTCGTATATAATATAAGTTAATATAGGAACATACATTCTCTATTAAGGAGGTACATTTTTCATGGACCTTATGGATAAATTAAAAATTCTTTCTAATGCTGCTAAATATGACGTTTCATGTTCCTCTTCTGGATCAAAAAGAAAAAACAAGATTAACGGCATTGGAAATGCATCTGAAAGTGGAATATGCCATAGCTTTACACCTGACGGTCGCTGTATATCTTTATTAAAAATACTTTTTTCTAACGATTGTATCTATGACTGTAAGTACTGTATAAATGGATATTCCAAAGATTTTCAAAGAGTTAGTTTTACACCTAATGAGGTGTGTGACTTAACTATAAACTTTTACAGAAGAAATTATATTGAAGGATTATTTCTTAGTTCAGCTATAGTAAAAAATCCAAATTATACAATGGAACTTCTTTTAAAAACAGTAAAAAAGCTTAGGTTAGAAAAAAACTTTAATGGCTATATACATTTAAAAGCTATTCCTGGAGCTGATGAATACTTAATTAAAGAGGCAGGTTTATATGTTGATAGAATGAGTGTCAATATAGAATTGCCATCAAGTAATAGCCTAAAACTACTAGCTCCTCAAAAAAGTAAAGAAAAAATACTTTTGCCAATGAAAACTATTAAAAATTCTATCATTAACCATACAGAATTAAAGAAGAATATTAAATCTACTCCCCTTTTTGTTCCTGGAGGACAAAGTACTCAACTTATAGTAGGTGCTACTCCCGAAAGTGATTATAAAATACTAAATTTAACTCAATCTTTATATGATAGATTCAAGTTAAAGAGGGTATATTTTTCTGCATATGTACCAGTTATAAAAGACAACCCACTTTTACCTCAAATCACTCATCCTCCAATGGTTAGAGAACATAGACTTTATCAAGCTGATTGGTTGTTAAGATTTTATGGTTTTAAAGCTAGTGAATTATTAAAAAATGAGAATGATAACTTTGACTTAAATTTTGATCCTAAAACTTATTGGGCATTAAATAACTTTAATGAATTCCCTATAGAAATTAATAAAGCCTCTTATGAAACTTTACTTAGAATCCCTGGAATTGGAGTAACATCTGCAAGAAGAATAATTAAAACAAGAAGAGTTTGCAGATTAACTTATGAGGATTTAAAAAGATTAGGAATTGTTTTAAAAAGAGCTAAATACTTTATAACCTGTTCAGGTAAATACTATGGAGATGTTGCCTTTGATGATCATAGAATAAAGAAAAAACTATTATCTCAAAATACAAAGAAAAATTCACCTGAACCAAATCAAATTTCTTTTTTTGATGACTATAATAATGATAATTCTACATCATCTGGAATTATTCTTCCATCAACTAATATTAATATATTAAGTGATAGATTATCATCTTTTAACGGGGAGTTATAATTTATGAAGACATTTTTATATGATGGTACCTTTGAAGGATTATTAACAGCTATATATGATAGCTTTTACTCAAAAGTTCCTCCTATTGGTATCTTTAAATCTGAAAGCTACAGTGCTCTATTATTAGACGAAATCATTTATATAAAAACTGATGAAATCAAAACCAAAAAGGTAATGAATGCAATAATAACAAAAATTGATTCCAAAACTTTACAAAACTTGTATATAGTCTTTCTTAGTAATAACAAAGATGCTGGTACTATAGCACTAAAATATACAAAAACTGCTTTTAAGCTTGGAAAGGATATTCATGCTTTTCTTAATTTAGATATAGTAAAAATAGTAGAAGATATTAGAAGAAGGGTTTATCTAGAAGCTCATAGGTTTGAAGGATTTATACGTTTCTCTTTAATTGAAAATAAATTCTTATACTCTTCTATTGAACCTGACAATGATATCTTAGAACTAATTGCCACCCACTTTAGTTCCAGATTTTCTAATGAGTATTTTATAATTCATGACATAAATCGTGAAAAAGCTTTAATATATAATAAAAGATCCTGGGAAATTGTTAATATGACAGTAGATGACTATAACCTTTTTAAAGGTACTAAAGATGAATACGTAGATTTATGGGAGTGCTATTTTGAATCTACTACAATAAAGGAACGTAAAAATTCTAAATTACAAAAGCGCATGATGCCTCTAAGATATTGGAAACACTTAAGTGAGTTCCAATAGAAATGACACTAAAATAATACTATAATAAAGTATAGTTATATAATAGAAAGGGATGTTTTTATGTTAAAGATATCTTCTATAAAAGGGGGAAATAAAATGTGGATAGTTTTTGCTTTATTATCTGCTCTTTTTGCAGCATTAACCTCCATTCTAGCTAAAATAGGTATTGATGGTGTAAATTCTAATTTAGCCACTGCAATTCGTACAGTTGTTGTACTCATTATGGCTTGGGGACTAGTTTTCCTTACAGGTCAACAATATGGAATTAGCAATATTACAACTAAAGGATGGATATTCTTAATATTATCTGGAATAGCAACAGGTCTATCTTGGTTATTTTATTATAAAGCACTTCAGTTAGGAGAAGCTTCAAAAGTTGTACCAATAGATAAATTTAGTGTTGTTATTAGCATGGTTTTAGCTTTTGTAATCCTAAAAGAAGCCATAACAGCTAAAACTTTAATAGGTGGACTACTTATTACCATAGGTACTTTCGTTTTAATATTATAATATTTCTTTTAAGAATGGATAAGCTATTAGTGTACAAACTTTTAGTTGTTCTAGGAGGAAGTTTTATGGATAATAATAAAAATAGACTTAAAGATCATCCTAAATCTAATGCTGAACTTAGGAAAATGTATTCTGAAGCTGGGTCTGAAATAGGTATCGAAAACGGTAAGAAAATAGGTGCCCATGCTAATGGTAAAAAATACACTAAGAGATCTAAGTTATCTCATAATAAATAGGAGGAATCAATATGTCATGTAATTGTGGTTGCAAACATAAAAAAACTAAGTCTGATCCTACTTCATCAAACTATTCTAAAGAAATAAATAATAAGGCTCATCAAAAGAGTCCTTTTGGAGAAGATGAACCTTCAACTCACACAACCTATAAATAATATAAGGGATGTAGTATAGCTACATCCCTTATATTATTTATAGGTTCTTCTATTTATTTTTAACTACTTTTCTCTATTTTCTTGTAATATCTTCTTCAACTTATTTTGAACTAACCAAAGACTTTTTTGCTTTCTATTATAAGCTACCATCCTATTTTTATTATTTCTATTCTCTTCTAATAATCTCATATATTCATTATCTGCAATTTTTAAAGCATCTTCTATAACCAAAAGTTCTTCCTTACTAAACATAAAAATCCTCCTTATGAATATGAAAATCTTTAGATATTATATCATATACATTAAGGTTATTGAATTTTTATTTTATATACTTTGATATTTCCTATTCTCAATTTTAATATATCTCCTGCTTTTCTACATTATTATAGTTTCTGTAGCCATTTTTTATAATCACTATCATTACTATTTTTTAATACTAGCTCTTTTCTACAATGTTCAAGTTCTGTATTCATATCATATATTTTATATAATAATGGCATCATTTTCTCTGATAATCCAAGCTCATCCTTCTCCTTAAATAGGGTTAAAACCTCATTTTTCAGTTCTAAGTATATTGAAGAACCATATTCCTTAGCAGCAGCTATGCCTGATAGCAAAATAAGCTTAAAATGTGGATAATCCATATTTTCAACTGCTACATTCAAATACCAGTTTAGAATATTTCTTTCTCCCCATAAGGAGTCCTTCTTACAGTATTCATTTCTCACTAAACTTTGGCTTAATAATTGAGCTAATGATTGTATATATAAGCTAACTAAATTATCTTTTGGAGTTTTATAATACTCCTCACAATGTACTAATTCAACCTTTAGGCTATCTATTATTTCCCTAATCATATCATTAAATTCACTACCAAAACTTATTTTGTTTAAATTCTTATTTATTTTAAGCTTATTTTCAAACTTATCATAAATATAACTTTCTATATAAATAGAATCCTCTTCTTCTCTTATTCCACCTGTAACTATATAATCCCCATCATTTTTAACCAATAAATCTTTTACATAATCGTCTTCATATAGTTTTCTTGATACTATTGGTCCCACATCTTTTATTGTAGGTATTATAACATTTAAGCATAACCCTGTTTCATGTTGTATTTTTTCTCCTAAATAAAATGGAAGAGCCCTTGTTAACCTTCCTATTGAGTCTTCTCTTTGAATATGACCTTTACTTTCCTCTTTTATCCCTTCATTTGCATAAGCTAAAACTATAACCTTTTTGCAATCCTTAGATTTTTTAGGAAGTAACCAAGTTGGTTCCCCTAAAGAGTAATACCATAAAGGAGAATCATATGTTAGTAAAGATATAGATATTTCACCTAACTCTTCTCCTGTTGATTCCCCCTTCATTTTTTCAAATTCATTATATATATTCATAAGATAGTTCTTTAAATCAGGTCTTTCTAACTTTAAAAGCATGCTTAAAAGTTTCTCCCCATTTTCAATATCTTTTGTAACTAAATAACCTCTTAGCAAATTCATTCCCATATCAATTCCATGAATATCTAATTTATATATAGGAGACATCATTCTAACCATAATATCAGCATATCCAGAAGCCCCTAAATCACCTGAAATTATAGAAAGAGCATACCCATTATCCTTTACTATTTCCATTATGCTTCTATATTCCTTTAATGCCTTGTCTATTTCTTTATTATCTAAGTACATTTTCCCCTTTAGCACTTGAGGAAACCAGCTTCCACTTACCTTACTCACTTCATCTAAGATTTTAATTTCAGCTTCCTTACCTTCTTTTTCATTATAAATTGCTTTAAGCCACATTAATCCATTAGTTTGATTGGGCTCTAGATATATACCCTCCCATAAAGTATCTAACCCCTTATCTTCATGTCCTTGTCCATAATACACCTTTGCCAAATTAGTAAGTATAGTGCCTGTCTTCCCATACTTATCTATATACTCAAGTAATACATTTTCAGATTTATCATATTGTAATAACTTCATATATACTATAGCTAAAATAGTATATCCTCTTTCTTTTATCCTATCTATTTCTTTTAAATGTTCAGCATACTCAACTACTTCATTTATAAATCCATCATTTATAGATGATAGTATTATATTGTATAGTGCATTATCATCATCTTTGTATTTCTTTAGCTGATCAGGTAATATTTTTGTTTTCCATTCATTCTTAGAGATAACTATCTTTCTTCCATAAGCATCATAGCACTCTATTGTTTCTTCTTTTATATTTGCCTCCACTTTTACTTCTTCCTTAATAATTTTCCTCTTTTTTAACTTGTCAATTATCCCCATAGTATCCTCCTATATAAATTCTCATTATTATTTTACCATTAATTGATTATATGAAAAAAGTTGGGTGGATATTTATTTTGCTTGTTCCGTCAAAACAAATATCCACCCCACTCATACTAAAGGTAATAAAAAAAAGAAACTGCCTTAACAGTTTCTCATAATTTATTATATATTACTTTCTATCTTTGAAACATTTCTGCTCTTCTTTTCTTAGCTACATAATTAGTTATTCTCATCTTTATTCTTGCAAATTCTTTAACTTTATAAAATGCTATTACATCTCTTGTAAATAAAAGTGCATCAAATAAAAAATATTTTAAATCTTTTATATTATCATCCTCAGCTTCTATAGCATTGCATTTATCAAACAGATACTCTAAATTACTCTTGAAAGATGACAACATATTAATTACTGTTTCTTCATCTTCACCATCAAACTCTTTTTTAGCTAAATCTTCTACATAAATAACTAACATATTATTTAAATTATTATATTCATTATATATTTCTGCTATGTTCATCTACTTCTCCTGCCTTATTATTAAACTAAAAAAGGTGTTACAAGATTATCAATCATTTTGTAACACCCCTTTATTATTCTTGACCCTTATCTAAAACCTTCTTTAATTGTTCTAAACCAAGTATTAATGCTCCTCCTAATAAGAAGAATAAAATACTGAACTCCCCAAATCCCATTGGAGCTTCAGGAATTTCTAAGGTAGTTGGCCCCATAACAACTGCGTATAATGACCCAATCATTAAACCAATAATTGTATATATTACCTTGGATCTATGGTTTGCTAATAAATATCTAAGAAGTCTTATAATACTTACTATACCTGTAATTACTCCTAGCCCAAAAACTATAACTATTGGTAAATAGCTAAAATCAAATTTAATAACACTTTTTACAGCTGTCATAATTGGAGCGTATATTCCAAATATTAATAATAGTGTTGAACCTGATATACCAGGTAATATCATAGCACAAATTGCTATAGCTCCAACTACAAATACATACGCTATTAACCCAATATTTAAATTGTCTAATGAAAGATTTGTACCAGTTCCACCACTTGTTGCTGGATTAAAATATGTTATTGCAGCAACTAATAAAATACCTATTACTGCAAAAATTATATTCTTGTACTTACCTACTATTTCTGCCTTTTCTTCTCTAAATATTAATGGTAGAGAAAAAATTATAAACCCTAAAAATAAAGAACTTATTTTGTAAATATGTGTTGTAAACACTGATGATATAAATAGCACTGCTAGTACCATACCTACAGCCCATCCGATACCTATCTTTATTAAGAACTTTAATGACTCTAATTTTTCTTCCTTATTACTCTTTGTTGAAACTAGAGAATTTAATGAATTAATAAATTTATCATAAAATCCTAATATAAAAGCTATAGTCCCACCTGAAACCCCTGGAACACTATCAGCTAAGGCCATACAAAAGCCTCTTATAAAATTAATAATGTACACCTCTTACTTCCTCCGATACTACTATTTTTACTTATTTTAAAATTTGTCACTAGATTTAATTATATTGTCAAAATTTAAAAAATACAATTCATATTTAGAATCTTAAAAAAGTTTTAATATAACAAAGCTCACATTTATAATCTGCAAGCTTTATTATTAGTTTTAATTTTATAAGTTTTTATAATATTTTATTAACTCTTCTTTAGTTTTTATCCCTTTGGCTTGTGGTATCATTAATTCACCTTTATCTCTTCCATTAAGACTTCCATTAACTAAATATTCTTTTCCTACTAACTTTTGTCCCCATTCAATAATCTTATCCACAGTTGGAGTCTCAACATTACACAGTTCAGCGAAGGCTTTAATTATGCAAAGACCAAACTGAATATCTTCAACAAAATATCTAGAATTTTTATCTGGAATAAATCCTCCTTCTATCTTTACCATTGGCGAATCTATCCCTTGAAATCCTGGAGCTGTATTTATTTTTTCAGATAATTCTTTAGCTGTAGATATTCCGTATCTCTTCTTTATTTTTTCCATATCTTCTTCATAAAACTCATTATTATCATTTAATGAATTAAAAATTTCTGTTAATTCATCATCTAAATCTAATAATGTTTGAGAAGCTAAAGTACCCCACTCTTCATAAAAATATGGATTTCTTGGATATACCTTTTCTCCTTCAACATAATCATTAAATAATTCATATAATCTTGATGGATGCATTGTTGGATTTGATGGTGACAATGTTATAGCTAAATAATTACTTAAAGGTAAACATGGAATATCAATAAAGCTTGTCATAACCTCACATACCTTATCAGAATACTTGCTTGGTATAACTCTTAACTTCATAAATTCATTTTTTTGCTTTAATAGAACACACTCACCGTACTTTTCTAATCTAATAATTGAAGGTACTCTTTGACTTCCAAAGAAAATACAGCCTTTCTCTAGTAATTCATCTATTAAATATTCCTTACCTCCAAAACCTGGTATAACTCCAACTACAGTTCCTTCCTTTAAATATGGAATTATTTTTTTCAGTGTTTCTTCTATCATAAAAGATGGATATGTTATTAATACATAATCTGCATTTTTAACTGCCTCTTCATAACTTGATGTTATGGAATGTACCTTAACATTATGTCTTAAATTTTTTTCCTCTTCTACTAAAGTTATTTCTTCCTTAAAAACTTCTGGCTTAGATGTATGAAGCCATACCTTATTTCCTTCTTTCATTGATATATAAGTAGCTAAATATGTACCTATATTTCCCGCTCCAACAATACAAATATTCATAAAATCATCCTTCCTAATATTGTGAATATATCTTAATAACAAATAATAATAAAAAAGGAACTCTATAAGAGCCCCTTTTTATATCATTAAAATTTTTTAATTAAAACTCCTCTAACATATCTAACAATTCATTAAATCTATGGATTGTAGCTTCAAGGGGCTCTGATGTTGTCATATCAACTCCTGCATCCTTCAAAATATCTATTGGATACTTGCTTCCACCAGCTTTTAAAAATCCTTTATATTTTTCTACTGCATTTTCTTTGCCTTCTAAAATAGCATTTGCAAATGCTGATGCTGCTGCATATCCAGTAGCATATTGATATACATAGAAGTCTGAATAGAAATGAGGTATTCTTGCCCATTCCATATCTATATCTTCATCAACTACCATATCTGGTCCAAAGTAATTAGCATTTAACTCATGCCATTTTGCTGAGTAATCTGCAGCTGTTAAAGCTTCCCCTGCATTTAATACATTATGTGTATATAGTTCAAATTCTGCAAACATTAATTGTCTAAATACAGTAGTTCTAATTTGTTCTAATTCTTGGTTTATTAAATAAAGCTTCTTTTTCTTATCTTGTTCTTTTTCAATTAAATAATGAATTAGAAGTGCTTCATTTGTTGTTGATGCAACTTCTGCACAGAATAAAGTATACCCTGCATAGTAATATGGTTGAGTTTTTCTTGAATAATATGAATGTAATGAGTGTCCCATTTCATGTACAAGAGTTGAAACATCATTTAATTCGTTATGGTAATTTAGTAGTACATATGGCATGGTGTCATATCCACCCCAAGAATAAGCTCCACCTCTTTTACCCTTATTTTCATATTTATCAATCCAACCACTATTAATACCTTCATTAAATAGATTTAAATATTCTTCTCCAAGTGGTTTAAGACCTTCATTAGCAAGCTTAACACCTTCATCAAATGATATCTTTTCTTTCTCTACTTCAATTATTGGTACATATAAATCATACATATGCATTTGTTCTAAACCTAAAAGTTTTTTCTTTATCTTTACATATCTATGAAGAGAACTTAAATTATCATTAATAGTCTTAATTGCATTCTCATAAACTGACACTGGAATATCATTAGGAGAAAGTGATGCTTCAATTGGTGATTCATACTTTCTTACCCTTGCACTAAAGTTAAAACTCTTAACTGATGAAGTTAATGTAGTAGCTAATGTGTTATCAAACTTCTTATATTCACCAAACAATCTTTTAAATGCAGCTTCTCTAACACTTCTATCCTTACTCTTTATAAAACTTGAGTAATTTCCTTCTGTAAGTTCTACTTCATCTCCATCTTCATCCTTTATGTTTCCAAAAGTCATATCTGCATTAGTAAGCATATTATGTATGCTTGATGGTGCATCTAAACAATCAGATGCTAATGCAAGTAATTCTTCCATTTCCTTAGTTAATATATGTGGCTTTTCCTTTAAGATATCCATTAACATAAACTCATAAATCTTGAATCTTTCGTCATTCTTTATAAGATCTTTAATAAATTCATCTGGTAATGCAAGTATCTCTGGCACAAAGAAAGCTCCATAACTTGCAAACTCAGCCATAAAAGCATCAATTTTATTCATATATGATTGATACTTTTGGTTTGAAGTATCTTCATCTGATTTCATATGGGCATAAACATATAATGTTTCTCCAAGTCTTGATACTTTTTCATTTAGCTCTAGATATTTAAGAATTTCTTCTTTATCATTTAATTTTCCAGCAAACTCTCTTAGCTTTGGACTTTCCTTCTTTAAGATATTAAAATCCTTTTCCCAAGCATCCTCATTTGCATAAATTTTTTCTAATTTCCACTTATCTTCTAAGTTTATCTCTTCTCTTTTCTTTACAACTTTATTATCTTCCATATTTTCGCCTTAAATTAAAGGCTCCCTCCCTTCATATATTACCTTTTATATGTATTCTTCTTCCTTGCCTTCTATGGCTAAAAATACTTTTTCCATTTCTTCATTTATTAATTCTACAGCTTTATCTAATACATCTTTCATTTCTAAATGTTCTTCTTTATAAGGGAACTTAAGAATAAACGTTGGGTTATATTCATCTAACTCCTCTTCAATTTTAAAACCTTCTTCTTCAAATCTTTTTATATTAAAAAGATCATATATTGCTGAGTATTCCCATTCTTCAACATCTTTATTTGTATCAAAATATAAATTTACCTCATTATCTAAAACAAATAGCTTTTTAACATATAAAGCACCTTCATTAACTTCAAAGCTTCCAAGCTCTTTAGTTATAAATCCTGTTTCCTTATCTTTCTCCATTAAAACTAAACTTGAAAAATCCATATAATTTCTTCCTTTCAATTTTGCTTACATTATATTATCTTCCTTTATTATAGAGTTTATTAGTCAAATTAGGCAATAGTACCAATAAAAATATGATAAAAATCCAACTTTTTTAAAAGATACTCAAAATAATTGTTAAATATTGAAAAACATTTCTTATTTCATCATTTGTAAAAATATGGTAATATTTTCTTATCCAACAATAAGGAGGGTTATTTATGGAAAGACAACAAAAAGTAAGAAAAAATAATATATCAAGAGTAGCTAGATTAAAAAAACAAAGAAGAAAAAGAAGAATATCCTTATTAATATGTGGTGTATTAGTTATTGGAATTGGATTCTTTATAGGTTATAAACTTTACATAAAAAATAAATGTAAAGACCTTGGATATGCTGTTGAACACTATCTTACTTCAAAGAAAGCAGATGACGGATTGCTAAGAGTGCAAAATATGACTTTGGTTTTCTCTGATGATACTACAGCAATAGTTAAAGCTTATGGTCTTTCAAAGGAAGAGCCACACGAAAAGAGTGCTGTTGAAGGTATGTTTAGGAAGGACTCTCTAGATTCTTGGGGTTTAGAGAGCACAACTCCACTAAATACCCTTAGTTAGTATTTGCAAACAATTCGCAAATAGGTGTATAATAGGGTTAGTTAATCCAATTTATGCGTATTTATAGACCAATAATGCATAATATATAGCATATTGGTCTATTATTTTGTTAAGAAAGGATATTATGGGAGCTGATAACTTGATAAAAATTGATAATTTGAGTTTTGCTTACAACAAGAATACTTCTCCACTATTAAAGGATGTAAACTTAGATATTCCTAAAGGTGTATATCTTTCTATAGTAGGAGAAAACGGGAGCTGCAAAACTACACTAATAAAACTAATACTAGGACTACTAACCCCTATATCTGGGTCAATAACTGTAGATACAGATAATATTGCCTATGTACCTCAAAGATTAGATGGATTTAATTCACAATTTCCTATTTCAATTTATGAAATATTAAAAATACACGCAAAATCATTAAAACTAGATCCTAAATCATCTTCTATTGATGTTTTAGAAAAGGTTAATATGCTAAAGTTTAAGGAAAACTTAATTGGTAACCTATCAGGGGGACAACAACAAAGAGTTTTTATAGCAAGAGCTCTTATAGGTAATCCAGATTTAATAATCTTAGATGAGCCTTCTACAGGTGTTGATGTTAAAAATCAGCAAGAAATATACTCTCTTTTAAGTAAAATAAATAAAGAACAAGGGACAACTATAATTTCAATTGAACATAATATGGACATAGCTTTAAAATATTCTACACATATATTAACAATAAATAATGGAAAGTTAACTCTTCAATCTAACAAAGATTTTAGGGAAAACTATACACTTCCGGGGGCTTAATTATGTTTGAATTTGATTTCATGAGAAATGCCTTTATGGCGGGAGTAGTTGTTTCAGTTTTATGTCCAATCATAGGTTTATTTATAGTACTTAGACGTAATTCAATGATAGGTGATACCCTATCACATTCCTCTTTTGCTGGAGTTGCTATTGGGTTAGTTCTTGGTGTAAATCCAATTATATCAGCATTTTTATTCACTACTATTTGTGCAGTTATAATTGAATTTTTAAGAGGATATTATAAAAAATATGCTGAACTAGTTATGTCGATAGTCTTAACATTAAGTTTAGGTATAGCAATAATTTTAATTAGCACAGGAAAAGCAAATGCTAATGTTAATTCATATTTATTTGGTAGTATACTAACTGTTTCAAAAAGTGATTTACTTATTATAGCTACAGCCGGTATTATTTGTCTATTAATACTTAAAGTAATTTATAACAAGCTTATTTACATTACCTTTGATGAAGAAGGTGCAAAAACTGCTGGTATTAACGTTAAATTTATTAATTATTTATTTACTATCCTAGTAGGTGCAACAATTTCTCTTTCTATAAGAATAATGGGTATACTAGTTATTTCATCAATTATTGTTGTACCAGTTGCTACATCTATGCAACTAAAAAAGAATTTTAATAAAACTTTAATTCTGTCAGTATTATTCGGATTAATTGATATACTGCTTGGGTTAGTTTTATCCTATTATTTCAATAGTGCACCTGGAGGTACTATTGCATTAACATCAGTAATAGTTTTAGTAATTACTTTATTGCTAAAAAGAAATGATAATTAAAAAAATAAGGCTACTGTGAAGTAGTCTTATTTTTTGTTCCAATTTATGTAAACATGTGTTATATTCTTATTGAGGTGAATATATATGAACGACTACTTTAACGAAGACTTTTTAACAGATCAAGAAGTAAAAAAATCTAAGAAAAAAATTCTTATTGGTACACTAGTATCTTTATGTATATTAATATCACTTATTATATTTGCGTTATATGAACTAATATCAACTACCTCTAAAATGTTTTCTCCAAATGAAGAGTTATTATCAGAATCCTTTTCCCCTGATAATAAATATAAAGTTGAGGCTTATTTAGTTGATGGTGGAGCTACAACAGATTTTGGCGTAAAGTGTATTTTATTTGTAGATAATAAGAAATCTAAAACTATATATAGTGATTATCATATTAGAGATGCCAATATAGAATGGGTTGATAATGATACAGTTTCTATAAACTCTCATATAATCGACTTGCCTGATGGAAAATATGATTGGACCATTGATAAAACAGGGACTGATTAACAGTTTCTGTTTTTTATTTCACTATAATCAAAAAGAAACCGCTTTTGCGGTTTCATAATTACTTATGCTTTTTACATTCCTCGCATACACCTTTCATAATTAAGTTATGCTCTGTTAATGTAAATCCTGTTTCGCTTTGAACTAACTCTTCTATTTGTTTCATAGGACACGGAACTTCAATCTCTTTATGACAAACACTACATTGAAGTAAATGCTTATGTTCATCTCCTTTAATTCTATATGAAAATCTTCCATCTTTTAAGGAGAACTTGTCTATAATTCCCTTTTCCTCAAAGGCTTCTACCCCTCTATAAACAGTACTTAAGTTAATATCTACACCAAATTTCTTACATTCTTCCAATATATTTTCTACACTTAAGCTTCTATCTGCCTCATATAAAACTTTTAAAATTGCTATTCTACCCTTAGTAACCTTTAGTTCCTTACTCTTTAAAAAGCCATCAAAATTCATCATCTCACCTACGATTCAAGAATAATTAGTATATATATTATATTATATCATATGAATATATTTTTTTATTTAAAAAAATATCATCTTTATAGCAAATGATATTAATGCTATACCACCTAAGAAATTTGCATACTTTGAAATAAAACTTATCTTTCTTAAATATCTACATGAGAAAAATGCAAATGTACAAAAAAATAATGTTATCAACCCAATAAGAATAGAGTCTATAAGTAGTATAGCCAAACTTCCTACTTGGTGGAATGTTGTAAACCCAATTATCAAAGCGTCTATACTTACTGATATACCAAGTATTATTACCATACTATTTTTTATTAAAAGAGAGTTTCCCTTATCTTTCACTCCATCTATTATCATTAGTATACCAATAGCACCTACAATAATTCCTCCAAGTGCAGATGGAATAGGTAATATATATGTATCAAAATAATATCCCAATCCTCCTCCTATCAAAGTGAATAAAAATTGAAAAAAACCAAATGACAATATATATCCTATTTTCTTTTTCCTAGTTATTATTGAGTTAACTCCTATTCCTATACTAATACCAAAGGCGTCCATAGCTAAAGCTATTCCTATTACACAAACTCCAAAAACACTCATTTCTTCAACTCCATAATTTTATCTATACATTCTATAAATAGTTACACACATAACTTATTATGCAAAAAATTTTAAAAAGACTTTATTATTACTACTTTTTATTGTATAGTATTAAATAGAGTAGATGTTTTATCAAATAGTATATCACATTTAAAGGTATTAGTATAAATTTATAGATATAAGGAGAGTTAATATGCCAAATTGTATAATAGCCCAATCAGGTGGACCTACCTCTGTAATTAATTCTAGTGTTGTTGGATTAATTAGAGCTAACGAAGAATTCAAGATATTTGATAAAGTTTATGGTGGATTAAACGGAATTGAAGGAATTTTAAATAAAAACATTATTGATTTATCCCAAATATCTTCTGAAGATATAGATACATTTAAACTTACTCCATCTTCTGGATTAGGTTCTTGTAGATATAAAATGAAAAATATAGAGGAATCCACTGAAGAATACGACAGACTTTTAGATATTTTAAAGAGTTTAGATATAAAAGCCTTCTTTTATGTTGGTGGAAATGATTCTATGGATACTACAGCTAAACTTGGAAAATACGCTAAAGAAAATGGACTAGATATAAACTTTATAGGTATTCCTAAAACAATAGATAATGATTTAATGCATACCGACCACACTCCTGGATTTGGTAGTGCAGCAAAATTTATTTCTACAGCTGTTTTAGAGACATATTTAGATTCTTCTGTATACATAAATAACGGTATATTTATAGTTGAAACTATGGGTAGAGATACTGGATGGCTAGCTGCTTCCGCTTGTACAGCTAGATATAATGGTAAACCTGTAGCAGATTTTATTTATCTTCCAGAAAAAGCTTTTAATGTTGAAGACTTTTTATGTGATGTAAGAGCTAAGTTTAAGGAACAAAATCAAGTATTTATAGTTGCTTCTGAAGGTCTAAAAACAGAAGACGGAAGATTTTTATCAGAAATGAACGTAATTTCTCAAGATAACTTCGGTCACTCTCAACTTGGTGGAGTTGGACAACACTTAAGACAATTAATACTTGATGCTGGAATAACAACAAGAGTTAAAGCTTTAGAACTAGGAGTTCTACAAAGATGTGCAATGCACTGTGCATCTCAAATAGATATTGATGAAGCATTTAATGCTGGATATGAGGCTTTAAAATATGCTGCTGAAGGACATAATGGATACATGGTAGCAATAAAGAGAGAAAGTAATTCTCCTTACTCAACTTCATTCTTTTTAGTAGAAGCAAATAAAATAGCTAACAATGTTAAATACTTCCCTAAAGAATGGATAAACGAAAAAGGTAATGGAGTAACAGAAGAGGCTTATGAGTACTTTATGCCTTTATTAAATGGTGTTCCTACTTTATACAGAACTAACAACGTTCCACAGTATAAAGTTTTTACTAAATAAATACCACATATAATTTGAAGAGGATTTATTAATCCTCTTCTTCTTTTTCTTTATAAATATATAAAAACACAGGCAAGTAATATACCGAAATTATAGCCCATACAATTTGAATACATAATTTACTTATAATTTTTAAGGGAAGTATCCAAAAGATTACAGAAACCATTAAAAAAAAGCTTAGGGTTACAACTTTACTTAAATCTGTAGCCACTAGTTTTCTACCACAGTTAGGACATATAATCTCGCTAACTTTTTCCTGTTCTAATATCTGTGCAATACTTATATCATACAGACACCTCTCACATTTCCTTGTCATAACCCTCCCCCCAAAAAATTTTAGCTTCTACTTTTTCATAGAAATATCTTCTACTGCATTTAAAAAATAGTCTACTTCACTAATATCATTATATATTCCAAAACTTGCTCTTATCATTCCTGGCATTCCTTTATCTTTATCATTCATTAACATCAAAGTATCTTTTTCACTTATATTCATTAGTCTTCTACAATAAGGATGTGCACAGAACCAGCCTTGTCTTACTGATATACCATAATGTTTTGCTAATTTCTCTGCAACTTTTTGATGATAAATGGAGTCTATATTAAATACTCCAATACCTAGTCTATCTTCCCTATTTACTATATCTCCATAGGTCTTAACTCTTGGTATAGAGCATAATCCACATAACAACCTATCCCTTAGCTGAATTTCATGGTTCTTTATATTATCAAAACCAATCTTATCAAGTTCTTCTAATGCTCTTGTAATTGCTACTACCCCAAAATAATTTGGAGTCCCTGCTTCATCCTTTTCTGGGGGAGATAAATATTCTATAGATTTATCTAGTACTATATTTACAGTCCCTCCACCTTCATTATCTGGAACTTTTTCTTCAAACTCATTCTTCAGTCCAACAATTACACCAGATCCAAATGGCGCATATAATTTATGACCTGAAAAAACTAAAAAATCAATATTTTCATCTTTCTCTTTTCCACTCATATCTACCCTAATATGAGGAACCAGTTGTGCTCCATCAACTATTATCTTTGCTTTATATTTATGGACAACTTGTGCGATTTTATGAATATCGTTTATATATCCTGTTACATTTGAGGCTCCAGTTACTGTAACATATTTTACTCTACCTTTATATTTTATAAGCTTTTCTTCTAACTCATGAATTTTTAACCTACCAAGTTCATCTACTTCAATGTAGTCTACCTTGCACTGTCTTCTCCATGGTAAATCGTTAGAGTGATGCTCCATTCTTGTAGATATAACAACATCATTTTTATCTTTAATTAAAACTCTTGCCAAAGTATTAATACCATCTGTTGCATTATTTACATATATTACCGTATATTTTTCTTTATCTTTTATATTAAAAAAATCCAATAGGTATTCTCTAGTTTCGTTATATATCCTAGTTGTAACCTCAGCTTTTTGTCCTGCACCTCTGCCTATTGACCCATAATACTCACTTAAATTAATAATAGAATCTAAAACACATTTAAATGGCGGAGTTGTTGCTGCATTATCAAAATTTACCGCCCTAATTTTAACCCCTCCTAGGATTTCCACCTTAGAGTCTACTCCCATTAATATATCATGAAAGTTAATCACTTTTTCATTCATATGCATCTCCTCCACTATATCTTATTCAAAAATCTATATTTAGGTTCTATGTTCTATGAAAGGTTACAAACTCATAATATTTAAGGTAACAAGTGACTTTTTAAGTCATATAATTATATTAAACATTCTTTTGGAGGTAAGAAATGAAACCTGATGAAAAATATATGCCATCCAGTTATAGAAAATCAGACGATGACCTAAACTTTATACCTTTTACTTCACCTTCCCCACTAATTGGATGGACTCCTCAGAATTTGTTTGATGGCTCATCAGTTAATAATATTCCTAATAGTATGATTATGACACCTCAAATGAATTCTCAGTTAAATCTTCCTAAATTGGGAGTTAATCCAAATATGAACCAGCAAACACAGCAACCTAATTTATATCCTAATCAGAATAATATGGGATATAATACTCCTATTAACACATGGCAATTACCTAGTCAAGCAATAGATACCAATCCTAGCAGCATGGGCTATGGTGAACCACTATCTGCTAACTTCAATGCTAATAATACTTACAATCCAAATATTCCTAGTAATCAAGGAATTAATACTAATCCAAGTAGCATGGGCTATGGTGAACCACTATCTGCTAATTACAACAATAATCAATCTAAAAACAATACCAATACTCCTAGTAACCAAGGAATTAATACTAACCCAAGTGGCATGGGCTATAATAATCCACCATATAATAGCACTGACAACAGTACTATGAATAATACAAACACATCAAATCAAGGTACTAGTACTAATAGCTATGCTGGTGGATTACCTTCTTCAAACTATAATGCTAATAATATGAACACCATGAATTCACAAAGTCAAGGTACTGGTACTAACCCAAGTTATACTGATAATTCAGGCTATACACCAAATCTTATTAATAGCCCTAACTCTCCTCAAAACAAGGATTTAAGTATTCAGTATCCTGGTGATACTAGTTCAGATACTTTGTATTCTTACAATAACGCAAACCTAAATACTACTAATACATCAAATACTACACCTAATACATCTACTAATAATATTAATAACAATACCACCACTAACGCTAACGTTAAAAATCCAGCTGAGTTACTAAGAAGCTTAAATTTAGACGTTGATGAAGATATTGATTTAATTAGATGTTGTAAAGATGATGATATTAATAAGCTATATAAAGAAATTGAAAATGACTGTCCTGGAATATTATCTTTACTTGAAGCCTATAATATTCCCTCACCAATAGCTAAATTAATAGTAAGACGTATTATAAAAATAACAATGCGTTATTGTAAAAAGTAGGTGAAAGGTTATGATTATGTTTAATGAATTTCTTCCTAGAATAACCTCTGCAATTAGATTGTTGCATGCTGCACCTGGTGCAAATAATATTGATATTTATAGCAATGGTAACCCAATTGCTATGAATATAAGTTTCAGTAATATAACTCAATATTACAATATTAATCCTGGAAATAACGAAATTCAAATATATAAAGCAGGTACCTATGACAATCCTATATATACTGAAACCATAGATATAGAGCCTAATTCAACATCAACACTTTGCGTTGTATTACTAGAAAGTACATTGCAATTACTAAAACTAAAAGATGGTACTCCAACAAGTTCATCTAATGAATCTTATTTAAGGTTCATTAATTTATCACCTGATTCACCTTTACTAACATTATCTTTACCAAATGGTGATACTCTATTCAATGGTGTTGAATATTTAGAGACAACAGGATATTATCTACTATCTCCTGGCATATATAATCTTAAAGTTGAAGCTACTGATGCTACAGCATTAAGTAAGTTTATAAGTGAAATTACATTAACAGGTGGTTTCTTTCACACCTTATTTATAATAGGATTATTTGATGGTACTCCAAGAATTGGTTCTTTATTTGAACAGGATGGTACTAAAAAGTAACAAAAAAAGAAGTTCGCTTTGCGAACTTCTTTTTTACTAATCCTCCCCAAATATTAAGCTCTTAAGCCATGCAAAAAAGCCCTTCTTTTCTTCCTTAACTTCCTTCTTTTCTTCTTTTGCTTTATCTTCTATCTTTACTTCATCTGTCTTCATAATGAACTTAACGCTTCCGTCCATCTCTTCTCCCTTACCTGTAAATGAAGAAAACTCTTTTGAAGCTTTAACTAATTCATCCTTTGCTGCAATTACATCATCTATTGAAGATATAGTATTATTACCTTCTGTATATAATTTATTTATTCCATCATCATGGAAAGTCTTCATTCCATCACTTAATTCTTTACTTCCTGTAGATAATTCACTTATTCCTTTTTCTAGTGATGGTAGTGCAGAAATTAAATTTCTTGCTTGAGATACATTACCACTCCTTAATGCATCATTAGTAATTCTTAATATATCCTCACTATTTCTCAAATCATTTTGCATAGACATTAATTGTGAAGATAAACTTCTAATTTTTTCAACATCGCTAGGCTTTGTATCTTTTAATAGTCCCTCTAATTCTGAAATCAATTCACTAGAGCTTTCTATATCAGCTTTAAACTTAACCAAATTATTTTTTAATTCAGTATTATTACTTAATCCACTTACTAGTGCAGTTATATTTTCAATATTAGACTTATTAGTTTCCAAATCCTTTGCTAAATTATTTATATTATTTAATGTTTCTCCTATTGCAGATAAATCTTCATCCGATAAACTCATTATTCCCTCCCCAAAAGACTTAATTAATCCTTGAGTTGTTGGGTCATTAACATCATTAAAGAATTTACCTAGAGCATTAACACTATCTTGATTTGATAGTACATTACTTGTAGTATCTATTAATGGTTTCATGCTCTCCATAGACTTTACACCCTGAAGAAGAGAAGGTAGTGTTGAATTATATTCATTAATTTTTGCCCCATCTTGTGCTAAAGCATTAGAACTTACAGAAGATATATTTAAACTATCAATATAGTTAATTAATGATTTTGCAACTTCTGCACTACTTTGAGAATATACAGCATTAATCATATACTTTAATTCCTCTTTCTTTTGGGCAAATCCTGTTTCTCCACCTTGTGATGCAGCAGCTGCTAGCTGAGCTTTTAGTATCATATAAGATGATGCATATGCTGTCATATCTCCTTGTAAGCTTTCTAATTTGCTAGAACTATCTATAAGAGATGATGCTGTTTTTAAATTCTTATTTAACCCATAAAGGTAATTTGATGTTCCACCTGCGCTCTTTATCTCTCTACTTATCTCTTCTATAATAGGAGATGTAGCTGTTTTAGCAACATTAACGTCTACTAGTAATCCTTGTACAACCTTTATATTTGTAGGATTTACTTGAGATAAAAGTTGTTGTAACTTTATCTTTGTAGTTTTGTCAATGCTATCATATCCATCTTTTGTCTTAATTATATCTGACATTAATCTAGTAAAATTATTATCCTTTTCTAAATCTTCTATCATATTTAAAGTGGATGATAATAGTTCCTTATTCTCTTTAGTTGCAAGCCTTTGATAGTCTTTCATTAAGGTCATAGCTTTATTAACATTTTCAGCATCTAACATAGAAATCAACACATTTGCTTGATGAAAATCTATATCTTTAGCAAAATATGCATCCTTTATTAATTTTCTAGCTCTTTCAGTCTTATCTTCATTAGTTATTAAAGACATCTTCTCTTGTAAGCTTTGAGTTTTCAACAAATTACTAGCTGAAATAAGTTTTGTCTTTGCTAGGTCTATTCCATCTTTTAACTTTCCAGTTCCATCTAATAACTTATCACTACCATCCTTTAATTGATTCAAGGAATCTTTTAACTCATCAATAGAGTTAGCCTTGTCGAGTGCGCTTAAATCTGGTAGTTCAGGTGTTGCAGTTATCATTATTGGACCCATTTCAAAATTATCTACATCTGCTTCTACAACTAATTTATCCTTTAAGTCTACTCCAATATCTAGATTATCTATTCCTAGACTTTCTTGTAAACCTGGAAATGCAACAAAGCCAATTATATTATTATTTCCTTCAGAAATTGTTACACCACCATCACTTTTAACATTCTTAAACTTATCTACTGGCAATATAATAGAAGATGCTGTTGTAAAAGGTGTATATATCTTTCTAGTTTTACCATTTATGCTTGTCTCTTTATAAATCTTATTCTTTATTTCTAGTTCAATTTTAACCCTACCTGTTTTTCCTGCTAAATCTTCTGCTTTAATTTCTTCTCCATCTAATGAATACTTTATACTTACATCTAAAGGTAACTCTTTGTCAGTTTTTCCTTGATAATATATATCACTGCCCTCTACCTTCCAAGTTAAATTTTCACCATCTTTAACTGGTTCATCATCAGTCTTTACATTTTTTATATCACTTAAAGAAGATTTATCTTTAACTTCTAAATTTGACTCGCTTGAATGTATCCAATTAGATACTGTACTCTTTTCTAATTTTCCATCTGAACTTAAATTTACAAATACAGACTCATCCTTTTTTATTTCTACTGCTGGTACTACTGTTGTACTCATTATTGTTGCTGCCACTACTAATGCAACAACCTTCTTAGACATTGCTTTTCTCATATTTAATTCCTCCCTACATAGCAACTTTCTTTGGCTCTATAGAGTCAAGTTTATTAATTTTCCAACCTTTTGTTGTCTTATTAATAATGCCTTCACTTACTAATAACAGTGCAGGTAAAACAAATATTATAACCATCATACTAATAATTGCTCCCCTAGCCATTAAGAAGCATAAGCTCTTAATTAATGCCATATCAGATACTAATGCTACACCACCTGTAGCTCCAAAAAATGTTAATCCACTTGTTACTATAGACTTCGCTGACTCTTGGACTGCTATTCTCATTGCTTCTTTCTTTTCATATCCATTTCTGATTTCTTCCCTAAATCTAGAAGTTAATAAAATAGCATAGTCAACTGTAGCCCCTAATTGAATAGTTCCTATTACTATACTGGCTACAAATGGAATAACTGTTCCTGTGTAGTATGGAATACCCATATTTATAAATATTGCAAATTCTATTGCAGAAACTAGTAAAACTGGTATTGACACTGATTTAAATACAATTAAAATAATTACAAATATAGCTGCTATAGATGCAACTGATACATTCTTAAAATCTTGATCTGCAATTGTAGTTAAATCTTTAGTTAATGCACCTTCTCCTGTTACCATTGCATCTTTATCATAGCTCTTAACTATATCTGTCATCTCTAAAATTTGGTTGTTAAGTTCATCTGATGCAGATTTATACTCTGAATTAACTAGCAAAAGATTATATCCACCTTGTTTAAATATTTCTTTTATATCACTTGGAATAAAATCTTCTGGGATATTCGGTCCAATAAATTTATCATATGATAATACTGTAGTTACACCTTCTAAATTTTCTATTCTATCTGTCATCTCTTTCATCTTATAACTCTTAATATCATCTTTAACGATTATAAAATGTGTAGATGTCATATTAAAATTATCCTTCATCTTATTAAGAGCAACTATTGAAGACATATCAGGTTTTAATGTTTCATCTAGGTTATAATATACCTTTGCGTTTGCTTGGCCAAAAAATGCTGGAAGCATTATTACAAAAAATGCTACTATAAATGCTTTATAATGCTTTGTTACTAAAGTTGATACCTTTTTAAACTCTGGAATTATTGTTTTATGCTTGAATTTATGAATTGCTTTATCGAAAACTAAAACAAATGCAGGTAATATTGTAATTGCACATATTACACCAATCACAACTCCTTTTGCCATAACAAGACCTATATCTTTACCCAATGCTAAGTCCATTGTACAAAGAGCTAAGAATCCAGCTATTGTTGTAAGGGAACTTCCTGATATAGAAGTCATTGTTGCTTTTATAGCTTGAGTCATGGCCTCCTCTTTAGTACTCCACTTACCTCTTTCTTCATCATATCTATGCATCAAGAATATAGAGTAATCCATAGTTACCCCTAATTGAAGTACTGCTGCTAGTGCTTTAGTTATATAAGATATTTCACCTAGAAATAGGTTAGTGCCTAAATTATATACAATACCTATCCCTATTGAAACTAAGAATATAATTGGTACAACTGTAGATTCCATTGAAATTAATAAAACTACAATTGATAATGCCACTGCAATTAAAACGTAAAATGGAGCTTCATGTTCGGCAAGCTCTTTTGTATCCTCCATAATTGCAGACATTCCACTAAGAAAACATTGCTTATTTAATATTTTCTTTACTTTAGAAATACCATTTATAGTTGAATCGGATCCTGGTGCCCCATCAAATTTTATAACAAACATTGTTGAATCTTCATTATAAAGTTGATTTTTTATCTCATCAGGTAAAATATCCTTAGGGATACTTTCATCTAACACATCTGTTATGCCTAACGTTGTAGTAACACCATCCACCTCTTCAATTTTATCTTTTAAAATGTTAATATCTTTATTCTCCATTCCTTCTACTATTACAATACCTATTGACGCATCGGAATAAGTTTTGTCCAAGATGTCCTCTCCCTTTGTTGAATCTAAGTTCTGAGGTAAATAACTTAATAAGTCATAATTTACTCTTGTATTTATGAAACCTATCACTGATGGGATTAATAAAAGTAATGAAACTACTATGACTGATTTAGCATGATCTGCAATAAACTTACTAATTCTATTCACCCTTAACATCCCCTTTGTTTTTAGTAACTTATCATAGCTAAAACTTTCTTAAAGAGAATTGGCTTAATTTCATCTATAGTTGTAGGTTCTTCTAAAATTATAGAGCTATAACAAACACTACCTACTAACTCAAATATCATGAACAATGTCAATTCCGCTTCATCTAAATTCATATTTTTTTCAACTAGATTTCCTATAAAGATTTCTACTATCCCCTCCATTTCCTTATATTGCTCTGGATTTCTTAATGCTCTTCTGAATAGTCCCCAGGAGAAATTTTTATTAATTAGCTTTAGCATAAGTTTATTTTCTTTAAAGTAATTAATAACATAGTCAATAAAAAATAATGTTCTGTCTTCAAACCTATCTAATTTTTGTTCTTCAGTTTTTTCTACTGCTTCTTTTATAACTTGAGAACTTTTTTGAAGTATAAGCCTATTGATTATGTCATACTTATCTTTAAAGTATAGATAAAATGTTCCTTTTGCTACCCCAGCTCTCTTAACTATGTCATCTATTGCTGTATTCTGTGTGCCTTTTGTAGTAAACAGTTCATATGCAGCAGAAAATAGTTCTGTTTCTTTTTTTCTTTTCTTTTCCCCTACTTTACTGCTTCCACTTTTATCCCTCGTCATTTCTTCCTCCTTTATGACTATCAGTCATTTTATATTTCTATTATATTCCTTTCTGACTAATAGTCAATTTATATTTTGCTATATTTTCTTTTTGTTTAAAAAGTTTGCTTTTTGTTTAAAATTGCTATGATTTAAGTTCAATAGTATAATTAATTAGGATGTTAAGGTTAATTAATTTACTTATGTAAACTTTATTATTCTATACTAGTTTACCCAATATAATTCCGGAGGAAAAGGTTATGATTGTTTTAAGTTGTAAAAATATTAGCAAAAGCTATGGAATAGATGAAATATTAAAGGATGTTACTCTATCAATTAATGAAGGGGATAGGGTTGGTATCATTGGTGCAAATGGAGAGGGTAAATCTACTCTATTTAAAATTCTTTCTAAACAACTATCATTTGATGATGGTGAAATATTTATAGATAAGAATAAAACTTTAGGTTACTTAGCTCAACACCTAGATTTAGATACAAAAAATACAATATATAATGAAATGCTTTTAGTTTTCTCTGACTTAATAAGATTAGAAGAAAAACTTCTAGATTTAGAAAACAAAATGAATGAGCCCTATGATGAAAGCAAAGCAGATTATCATAACAAGATAATTAATGACTATAATACTTCACAAGAACTATACTCACATAGGGGTGGCTATACTTACAAAGGAGAAATAAATAAGGTATTAAAAGGTTTAGGTTTCTCTGAAGAAGACTTTGATAAAGAAATTTCAAAGTTAAGTGGCGGTCAAAAAACCAGAGTTGCATTATGTAAATTATTATTACTTTCACCAGATATATTACTTTTAGATGAGCCTACTAACCACTTAGATTTAGAAGCAATTGAATGGCTTGAAGAGTATTTAAAATCTTATAAAGGTACTATTTTAGTTATTTCCCATGATAGATTTTTCCTTGATTCTGTAACTAATAGAACTTTCCAAGTAATTAATGGTCATGTTAACTGCTACAATGCTTCTTATACAAAGTTTTTAGAACTTAGAGAAAAAGATTATGAATCACAGCTAAAGGCATATAATCTTCAACAAGCTGAAATAAAAAGACAAGAAGCAATAATTGAGAAGTTTAGATCTTTTAATAGAGAAAAGAGTATTAGAGCTGCTGAAAGTAGAGAAAAAGCCCTCGATAGAATGGAGAAAATAGATGCTCCAGATGAAGAAAAGGGACCAGCAAAAATTAAATTTGAAACCTCAGTTAAAAGTGGATATGATGTTTTACATGCTGAAAATTTAAGTAAGAGTTTTGGTGATAAACATTTATTCTCTAATCTTTCTTTAGATTTAAAGAGAGGAGAAAAAATCGCCTTAATTGGTGAAAATGGTAGAGGTAAGACCACTTTCTTCAACATTCTTATGGATAAAATCAAACCAGATAGCGGCGTTAAAGTATTAGGTACTAACGTAAACATAGGATATTATGATCAAGAACAATCTAACTTATGTGAAGATAAAACTATAATTGATGAAGTATGGGATGATTTCCCTGAATTAACAACATCACAGGTTAGAGGGGCATTAGCAACCTTCCTATTTACTGGTGAGGATGTATTTAAAACTATTAATAAACTTAGTGGTGGTGAGAAATGTAGAATCAACTTGCTAAAGTTAATGCTTTCAAGATCCAACTTATTATTGCTAGATGAGCCTACTAACCACTTAGATATTTTATCTAGAGAGGCTTTAGAAGACGCTATATTAAGCTATGATGGTACATTAATAGTAATTTCCCATGATAGATATTTCTTAAATAAAGTTATAAACAGAATTGTTGAGCTTCAAGAAGAAGGCACTACTGAATATTTAGGAAACTATAGTTACTATGTTGAAAAGAAGCTTAATCCATTAAGATTTGAAGCTTATGAAGAACTAGCAAACGGTAAAACTAAAACTCAACTAAAAGAAGAAAAAAGAAAAAAACGTGAAGTAGAAAAAGAAGAAAAGGCAAAAAAACTACAAATTAAAAAGTTAGAAGATGAAATAAGTAAAAATGAAGAATTGCTTTTATCCCTTCAAGAAGATTTATGTAAAGAAGAAATATACTCTAATCCTTCAGAAAGTGAAAGAGTAAATAAAGAAATAAGAATCCTTGAAGAAAAAATAGAAGACCTTTATATGAAATGGGAAGAAGTTAATGAATAAAAAAGATAATATAGATAATAAAGATTACGAAGAGAAATTGCCTATTGCAATTTCTCTTTTAATATAAAAAACTCTGCAAATGCAGAGTTTTCTCCTCAACCTTATTATCTATCTTATCCTATTTATCTTTATTATCATTACTTAGATCCTGTACTTCCAAAGCCGCCACGATCAGAATTTCCAAAGGACTCTACTTCATCAAACTCTATCTCTGGCATTACTTCCATTATTCTAAATTGTGCTATTTTATCGCCTTTTCTTATCCAAGTACCCTTTATTTCTTCTCCATCTATAAGCTCTGTACCCTTTCCTTCTAAACAGTACACAGGCATGTGCCATTGATCATTATCACCTATATATGTATCATCAACTACACCAACTGAATTTGTTTGAATTATTCCCCAAGTTTTAAATGTTGAACTTCTTGGAGCAAGATGTGCTTCCCACCCGCTTGGTAATTCTAATGCAAATCCTAATGGAATCATAGCTCTTTCATTAACTTTTACGAATACATCCTTATTAGCATACACATCGATCCAGTTACCTTTTGCTATCTTTTTCAACTTAGTTGACTCTTCAAAATACTTTATTCTTATTTTCATAATTCCTCTTCCATTCCTTACTCTTTAGACTATTTTACTATCATTATAACAATAACAGACATATATTTCTACAAAATAAAAAAGGCTTATTCTTCAAAGCCTTTTTTATACGAGGAAAGTATAAAATTTTAATTAATTATAAATCAAAGGTATTCTTACATTTTCAAATTATAAAATATAAAATCAAGGATAATAATTTTATAATTTCCTTACCTTTAGTACGAGTAAGGTGGATATTTGTTTTGATGTGACCTGGAGCGCAGCGACGGAACAAGCAAAATAAATATTCAGCCCACCTTTTTTAATTAATTAATTAATTATCTTCTACATTTTCTTTGATTCTTAATTTTATTAATTATATAAATACAACTTTCTGTTGTACATTCATCAATAGTAACCTCATTCCAATTTATATATTGAGGTTTTTCAAAGTATCTCTTATCAATTAATTCTATAACCCTATATGCTCCCTCAGGAATATTGCAAAATACAACTTTACCATCACAATCAGTAACCTTTGAATCAACTAGCTCTGGACATATTCCATTAAGTTTATAAAGATTAACTTTTACGCCCTTTATTTTTGTTCCTTCTTTACTATGCAAAGCTGAAATTACTGTTATAACTCCCTTTACTTCTTTTTTGCACTTATCTTTCTTATCTTTAACTGAGTATCCACAATTATTATTTTCAGTCCACTCATCTTCGCAGTTTAACCACTTTTGACTTTCATACTCTTCATAATATTCACTGGTATTTACATTGCATGGCTCTTGTTTTACACTTTCTTCCTCTTTACAATCATTGCAAATATGATCATCTTCTGACTCATCATATTCCTTTTCTGTAACATTTATGTCTGCATCACTATAATAGCATTTCATTTCTTCTGCTTCTATCTTACTATTAATACAACTATCATCATTTTCTCCAAAAACATAGCTTTCTGACCCACAAGTATGAGTTTCACATCTACCATCTGGATATGATATATCAAAATTTACTACTATATCTTCAGTTTTTCCTTCTTGTTTTGCTTCCGCCTTTTCCTGTAAATATTCCTTCATAAATCTCTCTATAATAGGGTCATCATCTTGCATGTTAGTACAATAAACTCTTTTCCCCTTTTCTTCGCTCACAAAAAAAACCTCCTTAGTTCTCTTATATTAATAAAATATGAGAAACTAAGGAGATATGTGATTATTTTACCTATCAAATACTAGTGTCTTATCCTCTGTAAAGCCTTTAACTAACTTGTCAAATCCTAAAGGCTTACTAAAATAATATCCTTGAATTATATCACAATTAACTTTTTCTAAATAATGAAGTTGATTTTTAGTTTCTACACCCTCTGCAACAACTTCTAAATTAAGCATATGAGCTAATTCAATAATTTTTTCAATTATAAATTCACTTCTTAAGTCAATTCCTATATCTGATACAAAGCTTTTATCTATTTTTACTTTATCTATAGGTAACCTTTTTAAATAATTTAAAGATGAATATCCTGTACCAAAGTCATCTAAAGCTATAGTTGCACCTAAATCTTTTATCTTTCTTAACATCTCTATATTACGCTCTGCTGATTTCATTATAACACTTTCAGTAACCTCAAATTCAATGTTTGAAAGGTCTATATCATACTCATCAATCTTTTCCTTTATATATTCTAAAAGTTCAATATCTCGTATTTGTACTTGTGAAAGATTTATTGCCACTTTAAATTTATCATCTATAATACTAGTTAAATACTTACACTTTTTAAATGCATCATCTATAAGATATTTACCTATATCAATTATAGCTCCTGAACTTTCTGATGCAAGTATAAACTCATCTGGATACACATAACCTAATTCACTACTTTTCCATCGTGCTAAACATTCAAATCCTTCTATCTTTTTAGACTTGCACCAATACTTAGGCTGTAACTCAAAATATATCTCTCCATTATCTAAGGCATTTCTTAAGCAGCGTTTCACAGCTAATTCCCTATTTATTTCATCTGAAACTTCCTTGTTAAATACGCAAAATCTATTTTTTCCATTAGCCTTTGCTTTATACATTGCAATATCAGCTTTCTTCAACAATGCTTGTACTGTTTTTCCATCAGTTCTGTAAAAACTAACTCCTATACTTACTGTACAATAAATTTCTTTACCAGCCACTTTAAAAGGTCTGTTAAATGTATCTAGTATATCATTAAGTATTTTTACTACTTCTTCTTTTGCTTCTATATTTCCTATTGCTATTATAAATTCATCTCCACCGAACCTAGCTAATAAACATTTTTCATTTACAACACTATTTAAACTATCACAAAAACTATTTAAAAGGATATCTCCTGCATCATGTCCAAAAGTATCATTAACATATTTAAAATTATCTAAATCTAAAAAAACAATTGCAAAATCTTTTTCATCTCTCTTAGCCCTAATTAGCATTTTTTTAGATTTTTCTATAAAATATCTTCTATTTGGTATTCCAGTAACCTCATCAAAATGGCTCATATAATATATCTTCATTTCTTTTTCTTTGCTATCACTTATATTACTAATTGAACCATATATGTATAGTCCATCATCTTCTAATATCCTTTTCCCTTTTTGTTTTATCCATAGAATTTCGCCTTTTTTACTTTCAACCCTAAACTCTACTGAAAAATATTCTTTCTCTTCTCTCAAGAATTCTTCATACTTTTGTATATAAATCCATCTGTCCTTTGGTAAAATAAAATTTACCCAACTCTCATTTGAGATTTTGCATTGAGCTTCATGATTATTAAACAATAGACCTTCCCTATCATTTATAATATACTCTCCTGTATCAACTTTTAAATAAAACATTATATCTTGACTACCTTCTAGGGCTCTTCTATAATTTCTCTCACTTATCCTTAGCAATTCGTCTTGCTTTTTCTTTTCTGTTATATCAATAAAAATACCATTTAACTCATATTTGTTATCTTTTATTTTTCCTTTTCCTGAACATTCTATATATAGTTGTTGACCTTCTATATCTATAGTCTTAAATTCTAATATGAATTCATCCTCAATTTTTTTATCTATTATTTCTGTAAAAAAGTTTTTTATATATTCTTTATAACTATTATCTATAAACTCACATAACCTGTCGAATGAATCAATATTATTTTCAGTCTTAAATACTTTTTTATATCTACTAGATATAAAAAGTAAATTATAGTCATCAAACCATTCCCATACTGCTCCATTTAAGGCACCTAATGCTTTTTCATATTTTCCATGTTCTATAGATAGCTTAAGAAAATGAATTTTTCTATACATAACAAACTGATAACATAATATTCCTAAAAGTATAAGATTAAGAATTGTATTTCCTTTATATAAAGTTATAGCAGCTACTATAATAGTTGTTACTACAAGCATATTAAAAGTTTTATCTAAGTCCCTCATAAACCCCTCCGTAATATCACACTTTCCATTCCCTTAATTAAATTTTATCACATCATCGCTTTATTTTATATACAAATCTGTTATATAAAGGTATAACAGATAGTAATTTGTCAAAAATAAAAGTCTTGAAATTATTAAATAATCTCAAGACTGTATTATCACAACTATTATTTATTTCTATTTAGCAAATTACTTATCCATGTTAAAACTAAGTTTAATATTACACCAACTAATGCTGCAAAGCTTAATCCTGTAATAGCTACTTGTTCAGTAATTTTAATTCCTAAAGTTATATGGAAATTCGTTTCTACATATGAAGCTCCTAATCCTAGGAATAATATAACAACCATAACTATTATGTTATTCCATGAAAATTTAACTTTTTCACTCTTTATAGTCTTAGGTCCTACTATTGCAATCATTGTAAATAACATTAAACTTATTCCACCCATAACAGCTTCTGGTACAGTTCTTATTGCAGCTCCAAACTTAGCTATAAAAGCTAATCCTATTGCAAATACTGCTGTTATTCTAAGAATAGATGGGTCATAGTTCTTAGTTACTGCTAAAACCCCTGTATTTTCACCATAAGTTGTATTAGCTGGTCCACCACAAAGTGATGCAGCAATAGTTGCTAATCCATCTCCAAGTAATGTTCTATTTAAACCTGGATCTTCTATAAAGTTTTCGCCTACAACTTGTCCATTAGTAGTAATATCACCTATATGTTCCATAAATACTGCAAGTACTACTGGTGCAATAATCAGTATTGCCCCAACATCAAATTTTGGTAATGTAAATGTTGGTACAGATAATACTGCTGCGCTTGCTATTTCAGCTGTTTGAACTTCTCCCATTATTAAAGCTACTATATATCCAACTGTTACACCACATAATATTGCAATCTGTTTTGTAAATCCTTTTCCAAAGAATTTTATTATTAAAGTAACACCTAATGTTATAATTGCTAATGTCCAGTTATTTGCTGCCATATCTATAGCTGTTGGCATAAGATTTAATCCAATTACCATAATCATTGGTCCAACAACTTGTGCCGGTAATATTGCTTTTATTTTTCCAACTCCAACCTTCTTTATTATTAAAGATACTATTACATATATAAGTCCTGCTACAAACATACCACCTTGTGCATAACTTAAATCACCATATGCATCTCTAACTGCTTTAATGACTGGTATAAATGCAAAAGATGACCCTAGGAATACTGGAACCTTTCCTTTAGTACATAAGTGAAATATTAATGTTCCACATCCTGCTGTAAATAGAGCTACTGATGGATCTAATCCAGTTAAGAATGGTACTAATACAGTTGCTCCAAACATTGCAACTAAATGTTGTAATGCCAAAATGCATCTCATTACCTTTTCCTTTAAAGTTCTACTTTTTGATTTTTCAATTGCTGAAAGTATCATTTCTGACATCTTTTTACCTCCTTAATATTTATAAGGAGAAATTTCTTTCTCCCTTTTTCAGTCTCTCTGGACTTGAATTAAAAGGTTTTAATAAAATAAAAAAACTTCTTACATGGCAGTAAGAAGTTATAATTTGTCTATATAACCATAAATCTTTCTTCTTACTAGCCTCTCTGGACCACTTTAAAGAATTTTAAATTTTTATTTAAACTTCTATAATTATAGCATAGCAATCTAAGTAATTCAACAACAAAATATTACATATTTCTTTAAGGGATATTTTTTTTATAGAAGAACATACTAAGTAATAAATATTTATAGAAGGTGATACATATGAAAAAAAACAAATATTCTTTTCTAGCTTTTATATGTGTTTTTATTTTTACATTAAGCCTTTTTTCAGTCAATACAATGGCTGAAGAAGAAAAGATAATTTATATTACTTTTGATGATGGGCCTGGTGGTAAAGTAACAACTGAGGTACTAGACATATTAAAAAGAGAAGAAGTTCCTGCTACCTTCTTTTTAATTGGTGATCAAATAAAAGGACAAGAAAAACTAATCAAACGTATGGTTGATGAAGGACATTCAATTGGACTACACAGTATGTCACATAGTAAATCAAAACTATATTCTTCAGATAAGGAGTTTTTAAAAGAAATGCTAGAGTGTCAAAAAACCATAAACGATGCATGTGGCATTAGTCCTTCTATATTAAGATTTCCTTTTGGTTGCAATAACAATTCTTATCATTTAAAGAAAACACTTGTTGACTCATTACATGAAAACAACTTGAAAATTTACGACTGGAATGTAGATAGTACTGATGGTGCCAATCACAATGCTAGCCCAAGTACTTATATTAAACGTGCTAAAAGTGATAAAAATAATATAATTTTGCTTATGCACTGTGGTTACATGAATAAAAACTCTGCAAAAGCTTTGCCTGAAGTAATAAAGTATTATAAGGATAAAGGCTATACATTTAAAGCAATTTCAAGTGATACTGATGAAATGTTTCATTTTATGAAACATTAATAGAAAAAACCTAGAATAACTTCTAGGTTTTTTCCAATTAACATGAAACGTTAGAATTATTTATATATTATATTTAGTAATTCTCATAGCTTGTTCGACTATCTTATATATAATCATTCCTGCAATAACATTTACCACTGCTGTAGGAACTACTACTGCAAATATAGTTGTTAATATAGCTCCTTCCAATCCTGATATAAGCGCTAAGGATGTTAAAAATACAGTCCCACTTAATAATGTTCCAAAAACAAATAATATTATTCCTTGAATATTATTGCTTACTTTCTCCCTTAATGGAAGCATTAATAAATACATTACATTACAAGTTATAACTTTATCTATAATATTAGGTAATTGTCCACCTGGTGATTTAGTTGTTAGTGCCGTAAATATACCTATTATTATTCCTGCAAATATAGTTGTTTTATAATCTCTATTAATTAACATTATTATAAAAAGCATTGCTAGTGCAAAATCCGGTTGAGCTGGTAACCCAAAAGATGGGCTTATTGCATGTAATATTACTCCTATTGCAATTAAAATTGCGTTTAATACCATTTTCTTTGTATCCATTTTAAATTCCCCCTAATTTTAAATATTTCTTATCCTGGTTTCCACTCTTCATTTCATAACATATCAATCACGCCCCAAACTTATTAAATAAAATAAAAAAACCGTCCTAAATTAATAGGACGGATATGTTCCGCGGTACCACCTAAATTGTGTATAACACCTCTCTAATTTCAAGTACTAACATACTCTATTTGCTGTAACGTGCAACCCACGGCTTAACTACTCTCTCTAAGGATTTCATCTTGCTCCTCAAAGGCCCATTCACCATTAGCTACAGTACTGATATTCCACCACCATCAGCTCTCTTTAACCTTGCACCTGGTTACTATCCCTCTTCAAAGGATTTGTCTTAATATTATAGTATGCATTTTTTGTGTTTTTGTCAATATATTACACTTACTTTTATTAATTTTTTTACTACCTGTCATATTAGAATTTATAATATAACTTTTTATTTTTTCTGTAACCTAATTATTGTTTTCTCCTTGTGCTTTAGTTTTTTTATCATTAACTAATGACGCTATTAAAGCTGCTGATGCTCCTAAAAGTACTAAAACCTTCCCTGTTTTTTTCATATTCATACGACGACCCTCCAAACATAAATTTTACCTATATTAGTATTATAACCCATAGACTTGCCTATATACTATAGTTTGAAATTTTTAAATATTTTTTATCTAAATTGGTTTATTTCTCTTATATAAGTACATCCAATAGCGTTTAATTTTTCGCAAATTTCTTTTTCTGAAACATCCATATCTTCACATAGTCCTTCTAATGAAGAAAAAGTATCTCTAAGCTTCATATTTATAACACTTAATAAAATATTAGGGTCCATAGCCATTATTGATTCTCTATCCATTCTTTCACCTTCTTAGTTTTATCTATATAATTTATATTTTACATATACTAAAAATCATTTCAACTTCTATTTTTGTAGATATATAGATTTATCTCTCTTTATAATAATAATTGTATATATCAAAGTGATGCTTTCAACTATTGGTACAGTTAACCACGCCCCTGTTAATCCCATAATATATGACATAATTACTATTACTATAGAAATTAATATAAATCCTCTAATTAAAGATATTATAGTTGATACCTTTGACCTTTCTATAGATTGCATAAAACCTATAGATACTATATTTACTCCCATTACAATAAAGGATAAAAAGTATATTCTTATTCCACTACAAGTAATATCTAGAATCCCCTCTATATTACTAGAAAATATTCTCGCTATAAATTCAGGATTAGATACCCCAATTATAAAAAATATCACTCCAGAAACAAATGAAATTTTTCTAGCCAACTTAAAAGCAGATATGACTCTATCTATCTTTTTTGCTCCATAATTCATGCTTATAATAGGCTGAATGCCTTGAGATATTCCATTAAATATTGCAGTACAAATTAATGCTACATTTGAAATTATACTATAGGCCGAAACTGCCTCTACTCCACCTATTTTTATTAAAACTATATTAAATATAAAAATAACAACTCCTGCAGACATTTCATTAACCAAGCTTGGTATACCATTTAAGATAACTCTTTTTGCATATCTTAGTGACTTTTTATATTGTGATATATGTAAATGTATAGAATTCTTTTTAAATATAAAATGTAATAATAATATACTTACCCCTACTAATTGGGCGATGGATGTCGCTAAAGCAGCCCCCCTCATTCCTTTATTTAATGGAAAAATTAATACATAATCTAAAATAATATTAGTTAGATTAGCACAAATAACAGCCCACATTACCAATTTGGGATTATTATCGTTTCTAACAAATACAGAAAGGGTTTGTATAACAATAAAAGCTATTCCAAATGATAATATAGCTGATAAGTATTCTTTTACTAAGGGTAAAGTCTCTTGTGACGCACCTAAAAATAATGAAAGTTGCTCTAAAAAAACCATTCCAAATACAGATAATATCGCCCCTGATATAAATGATGATATTACTGAAAAAGTAAAAATACTGTTTGCTGAATTCAATCTTCCTTTTCCTATTGAAATTGAAAGTGCAGTGGCTCCTCCAACTCCAAATATTAATCCTATACTATTAAATATACTATACATAGGAACACCAACATTTAGAGCTGCTAAACCTAGGTTTCCTATTCCTCTTCCTATAAACATAGTGTCAAAAAATATACACATTGATAACCCAAGCATTCCTAAAACACTCGGAATCATATATCTTACAGCTAAAGCTCCTATACTGTCTTCTAATAAGTTAACTTTCTTCATTTGTACCTTCCTTACTATCTTTTGTAATCAATTTTTTTAAACTCTATATTAAACCTTTCATCATCAATATCAATTACTGCAAAGCTTATCTTTTCATCGTATGATAATCCTAATGATCCAGGATTAATCATAATCTTCCCTTCATAAAAGGATAAATAACATTGATAATGAGTATGACCAAATAATACATAATCCCATTCACCATTATAATCATTTAAAAATTCTTCTAATATCCCTCCATTATATAAGTAAGGTATATCAGTATTATTATTTATTCTGCTATGTACCATTAAAAATCTTTTTCCTGCTACTTCTTCTACTCTTTTTAAGGGTATATTTTTTATCCAACTTAACTCTTCTTTTGAAAGTTCTTCATCTATATAATATAGATTACTGTCATGATTACCACATACATTTATGAACCTGTTGTCATTCATTATTATCTTCAAGGCTTCTTTAGGATTAACTCCACCCATTATATCCCCTAAATTAAGAACAATTTTTATATTACTCTCATCTATATAGTTTATGAAATATTTTAATGCTTCTACATTACCATGTATATCAGATATTATAGCAACCTTCATGATAAAATCTCCTTCTTAAATAGTATTATCCTTATATTATAATTTTTCTATACTTATTTTTCCATATTTAATCTAAGTTTTAATTACATACATTTTTTTGTAAAACCTAATACACTCCATATACTTTTTTATCCAAAAATAGTACAATATAAATGTAATATTTTTCGTAGGGGGACTTTTTTAATGAAACTAATCGCAACAGATTTAGATGGCACACTACTTCAACCAGACTCAACCATATCAAAATATGACTTAGAATGGATTAACAAAGCCGAAGAATCAGGGATTAAAGTAATTGTAGCTACAGGAAGACAATACACTGCAGCTCTTGAACTTTTATCTAAATCTAACTTCAAACCTGATTACATAATCACAGATAATGGATCATGTGCTTATTCAGTTAAAGATAACAAAAAAATTTGTTCATATCCAATAAAAGAAGACACCGTAAAGGAAATACTAGATTTTCTAGAATCTAATAATTATCCTTATGGCCTTTCTTCTGATGAGCATAGAATACATTTTAGGGATATTTCAAAGCGTCTTACAGATGAATTTAATAGAAATCAATCAGTTATTCCTGACTTAGATAGAAATCATTTAGATTCTCTAGTAAGTTTTATAGAAAGTGATAGTGCACTATATGTAGATTCTTATAAGGATATATTAAACCTAAATACTGATTTATTTAATATATCTGCTCTTTCATTTGACCCTAATAGAATAAAAAATGGAATTGCTGAAGCCTCTAAAATTAAAGGAGTAAATGTTGTATCTTCAGCATATAACAACTTTGAATTTCAAAGCGATGAAACTTCTAAGGGAAAATCATTAGCATTTATTGCAGACTACCTTCATATCTCTTTAGATGATACAATGGCAATTGGCGATAACTATAATGATGTATCAATGTTTGAACATGCATACCATAGTGTTGCAATGGGAAATTCTAATGATGATATAAAGAACTTATGCAGATACACAACACTAACAAACTTAGAAAGTGGTGTTGGACATGCTATTAAAACTTTTGCTTTAAATAAATAGCAAAAAAAAGTGGAGTGGATATTTATTTTGCTTGTTCCGTCGCTACACTTCTAGTTATATCAAAAAAAGAAGTCATATATATGGCTTCTTTTTTTACATACAACTATTCTTCAAAACGCTCTAAAAATGAATGCTTTTCTCCATCTATTTCCCATCCTAAAATAGAATCCATAGCTACATTTTCAGCAGCTTTGAATATAGATTTATCTACATCGTTAAAGTTTTCCTTTAAATTTGCAATAAGCTCTTTTATTTCATATCTCTTACCACCGATCTTTTTTGCTGCTACCATACAAGCACAATTCAATGGCCATATTCCACTATAATTTATAAATCTTTTTATAGCTTCTTCTTCTATAAGATATAAAGGTCTTATTAACTCTATGCCTTCAAAGTTTTGAGATTTAAGCTTTGGCAACATTGTTTTAAAATTACCTGCATAAAGAATATTTAACATAGTAGTTTCAATTACATCATTGTAATGATGTCCTAAAGCTAATTTATTACATCCAAGTTCCTTAGCCTTTTCATAAAGTGATCCTCTTCTCATTCTTGCACATAAATAACATGGGTAATCTTGTGCTTTTTTATCTATAACTTCAAATATTTTAGAATCATAGATATGAGCTGGTATTCCTAAATAATCTAAATTTTCTTTATGTAAAGCCTTTATTTGTGGATGATATCCTGGATCCATAGCTATAAATTCTAAATCAAACTTAACATCACTATATCTTTGAAGCTGTTGGAAGCATTTAGCCATAAGCAAGCTATCCTTCCCCCCTGAAATTGCTACAGCAACTTTATCTCCATCTTGTATTAAATCATATTGCTTTATAGCTTTTATAAACTTTGACCAAATTGGCTTTCTATATCTTTTTATAATGCTCTTTTCTATTTCTTCTAAAGGTTTCTTTTCCTCTGTTGGAATTATTCTTTCACAACCTGTTCCTGCTATTCCACTCATCTATATCACCTCGTACAAATGATATTATATCATCACATAATATTTTTTCAATTGAAATAATATTCTATTTGTCACCAAGTCGCTTTTTTACTATATATTTTTATATTTTTATATTTATATGTTTTTATATTTATATATTGTAGCACTATTTTAAAAGAGAAATTGCTAAGCAATTTCTCTTTTAAATATCTTCTTCACTATTCTTATTTTTCCTTATAGTTATACCTAGAACAGTTACTAAACCAAGTCCTAAAGCAAATACGGGTCCTGTTGATCCGCTTGTTATAGAAGTCATTATAAAATCACCAGTTGGATATTTATATAAATCAGTGCCTAAAACAAGATTAAAGTTTGTGCCACCATCTTCTCCCATAACATGTTCTAATGGTATTCTTAATTCTGCTGTATACTTAGAACCACTATCTTCCTTAACCCAGTACCCTTGTTCTTTAAATAAATTTGCATTATGATTTAAAACCTGAACTCTATATGGCTCCGCTGATGTCAGTTTTTCTATATTTATATTATAAGCTTTAACCCCTTCTTTATCATTTTCTAAGGTGCTTATACATCCAGTACTTTTATCTCTATTATTATAATTTTCATAGAACTTATTAAAAGTACTTTCATTAGTGACTAACCAAGCTCTTATATGAGTTACAGGCATAGTATCCATATCTAATCTCAAGTATAAATATGGCTTTCCATTCTCTTTATCCTTCTTATCAATATAATACTGATAACCTAAAATATTTTCTGAGTGGTTCCCATACTTATCCTCATCTTCGAAATATGGCATGTTTGTCCAATCACTAAAATCACCATCTAGTGTTATCTTCCCACTTTCCTCTACCTCATCTATTTCTTTATTTTGAAAAGCATTGTCAAACTCTTTTTCTACTTCTAGTCTTTCTCTCTTTCTTTCTTCAACTACTTTTTGTTCTTCTACTATGTTCAATTCATCAGCTTTAACTAAAATTGGATTGATAAATATAGATAAACAAATAGACATTACTAAAATCTTTTTTAACCTTATCACTGTAATCCCTCCTTAGCTATTTTTATCCCTTTTTCCAAAAGAAAAAACGGCTTTAATCCCCAGTTTAATTTCATCTACAATTCCAATTGAATTCCATGAAGATTCAGGGCTTAAAGAATATATTACCCCACTAATTCTAAAGAATGAAAGTATTAATCTATATAGGGGCATGAAAATAAATATAAGTATGTTTTTCAAGGTATATTTGCGTACTTCTTTTAAGTCCTTCAGCAAAACTGCTGAAATTAATATAGATAACATAGAAATAATTGAATATGCTATATATATTATTAAATTAACTAACACTATCGTTTCAACTGGAAGACCTATAACCCCTAAATATATTACGGCCATCATCCATATTAACTTTGGAAAAGTCATTGTATGGTCACTAATCATCATTTTCCATAAAGATTTCTTACTTCCTATAACCTCTTTATCTAAAAAAAGTGAAACTACCTCTAATGCTCCCCTCTGCCATCTACTTCTTTGAATAGACAACCTATTAAAATCTTCAATAGGTGATGTGAAAAATACTGCTTCCTTACAATATGAGACAACTCCATTTTGGAATAATAATATTTGCTGAGTCATATGTGCATCTTCTCCTAATGTATCAGCATTATACATTTGAGATTTGAAAGCAACCTCTCTCTTTATAGCAGATATTGCACCTGCCATAGTAAATAGTTCATTTGTGCTACTTTGATTATTCCTTCCTATAAAGAAAACCTCCAAGTACTCCATAAACTCGCACTTTTGTACCAGCTTGTTTATTATGCCTTTTGTTTCTTTTATCTCATCCTTATCTATTATTACACTGCCTGTGATTGCACTAACTTCTTTATTATAAATAAAATGTTTAACTATACTTTCAATAGAGTTTCTACTCATGTATCCATCACTATCAATATTAATTATATAAGCCCCATTTGAATAAAATATGCCTGCATTTAAAGCACGTGCTTTGCCACAGCCTGATTTATACCACCACATCTTCACATGGTGATATTCACTTTGAAGCTGTTGAAAAACATTATAACTATTATCCTTACTACCATTATCCACCATAATTATTTCAATTTTATCTATTGAATAAGTTTGGTTTATAACAGACTCTACACATCTTTTTAAAGTTTTTTCAGAGTTATATACTGGAATAATTACTGAAACTAATGGTTCAAACTCCAAAGTTAATTTCTTTTCATTCTTTTTATCCCCTCTTTTAAATATATAAATTATCATTATCCTTATGCATCTATAAACACCTAATAATAAATCAAATATTGTGGGTATAAACAGCCAAATTCCTAAGAATATTGTCCTTCCCAAGAATGTATACTCCATTATTCCACCACCTTACATTTATTAATATGAAACTTTGAGAGAGTGAAATAATACATGCATATCATTATTATATAAAAGAGTAATTTACCTAGTATTAAATGTACAAAATCAAATACTCTATCTCCAAAGTATTTTATAGCTATTATCATCAAAGCTATTCTTAAGACATTAGCGAGCATTATTATAAAATTTCCCAATACAAATTTTATAGTTTTCGCCTTGAAGTCTTTAATTGGATAGAATATAAGTATACTTGTAAATACAAGAACTTCTATAACTCCACTACATTCATAATTAATAAGTATATTCTTTATAATCTTTGGAGTTCTAACTATTATAGAACTATTTTGATAAAAAACATCTAAGTCTTTTATAACATTTTCCAATAAGGATAACATTCCAAACTGTATCTTCATAACAATCTCTTCTATAATATCCCTAAAGAAAAAAATACCTATTGTAAAGAATCCAAAACTTCCTATGATAAATGCTAAAGTATTTAAGCTATTTGACTTAAGTCTATAATATATGAAAAGCCAAATACAAATAACTATAATAACCATCTTTCTTACCTTTCTAACACAAAAGTTCTTGATGGATTTTCAGATATTTTTAAACTTGTTAGTAAATAGCCTGTCCCATTTAATGAGTGATTTATTATTTTCCATAACACCCTACATATATTTTCAGTAGTTGTCTCTATCCCTTGGAATTCTTCCTCATCATTTAGGACTTTATCATCAAATTTATTTAAAATTTCGTCAATCTTCCTATCTATTACTCTAAAGCTAATCATTTCATCACTTTCTACTTTAACATCTAACTCTAATTGCCAATTGTGAGGATGGATAATAGATTTTTTCCCTTCTATAAATACATAATGTTTTGCATTTAAAAAATATTTAAGTATATATTTTTCCTTCATTTATCTTACCTCACTTTACTGTAGTTGTTCTCCTATTTTAGACATTGCATCTTGTAAAATATAATATGAAGCTTTCAATCTTTCGTGATATGTTGGAATCTCCCATTTAGCCCACTCATATCTCTTCAAATCTATTTTACTACTATTGTCAACTCCATAAATATATGTTCCTATATTTATCCCTTGTATTTCTAAAGGTTGAATACCACCTACTTTATAAAAATCATCCATTACACATTTAGATGATGGATCCATTACATTTAGTAATTGCCATGGTATTCTAATCTCTATAACATTCTCATTTATATAAAAATCAGCCAAAGAGTTATAATCATCATCCTCCGGATTTCCATTTCCATATATTAGATTTCCTGTTTCTTTTCTCCTCAAAGGAATATCTTTATTATCCTCTGGTAAATGTATAGGACCACTTATACATAAATATATAGGGTTAAATTTAGAGGAATCCTTTCCTTCTTTGTTGGCTTCAACCCCACTATATTTTCCTCCATAAGAATAGCTAAATACATCATAATAACTTTGAACTTTAATTGTAGAATTATCCTTTCCATTAATATCGATAATAAAATCTACACCATTACTAAAAGTAATGTCTTCATATTTACCACTTCCTGAATTAGGTGTAGTATCTATTGGAATTACTAAATGTTCATTTAAAAAGTTTATGCTGTCATTACCCTTAACCATAAAATAAATATACTTCTCATCACTATTTACATAAGTAGAATATTGCTCATTCTCTATTAATGGCGTTCTATTCTTCCAGTCTTTTATTTTTCCGTCTATATAACAAACACTTTCTTCTGATCCTGGATCAAAGGCTAAAAGACCAAAGTTTTGCTCGTTAGTTTGTATATTAGACCAATAAGCCCTCCTTCCACCTATATCATAATCCATGGTGTTCCAAGTTCTTTTAAACCATTCATCTTGCCATGAAAATACTATTCCACCTGCATAACCTGTATTGTAAATATCCTCCAGCATTGAGCTATCCATTTCTCCTTGGGATTTTTCATCCAAGCCTCCTTGGTTAAATCCAGTATATATATTTTCATGAGTTATCCCTCTTGATGATGGCACCCCAAATTCTGCTACTAAAACTGGCATAGTGTGCTTCTTAATTAAATCTTCTAAATAGGCTTTATATGGATTTACATTTCCATCCTCATCCTCATACTCCCTATACTCCTTTTGATAAACCAATGCCTCTGGGTAATAAGGATATACATGATATGATGCAAATATTCCTGACTTAAAGTTCTCATTAGCCTTTATATTATTAGGATTTACAACTTCACTATCCTCTTTTTCATCTGGTTCATTTGAATGTTCTAATAAATCTGTTGTTACCCAATTAGTAAAGCTTATTGGAACTTGAGTATTATATTTATCTGTCTCATAACTTATGGCTTTATCGCCTAACTCACATAAAAAACTTTCAAAAGGACTAGCATTGTCACTTGTATATAAATACTTTCCTTTAAAATCGGACTTTCCTACATTTAATTCATTAGTATCATTAACAAGTGCAGGATCCCACTCTATCCCTAAAATTAACCCAATTACATAAGGTGATATATCACTAATATACTTACCTGACGCATGTCCTGCTTTTTCCTCTATTTCTGCTTTACCATGAATAACATCAATCAATCTATTTATTTCATTTACGGTAGTATCCTTTATAATAGGATCAAATGCATTTAATTTAGAATTAATATCTTCTTCATTTATCCATACTCCATGTAATAAATAAATAGTATTTTCAGATTTCATGTTATGCTCTAAAAGTGCTTCATAGAACTCAGGAGTTTGAATTGTATATACTCTTATTGTATTTGCATTCATTTCCCCAATATAACGAAACCACCTTAAATACTCCTCTTTTGTTATTGCTAATTCCCCAGGAAATGCACCTGGTTTACCAACTCCTATATTTACTCCCTTTAAAAACTTTCTATTAAACTTTTCTCCATCATAGACTGTAAAATATTTATCATCTAATTTTGTATAGTATTTAACCCCATCTTCAAAAGCTATTGGCCTATTACTTTTATCCTTTGTGCATGCTATAAAATTCATGCCTGATAATAAAACACTAACAATTATTATCAAACTACTTGTTCTTTTAACAAAGTAATTCATACTAGCCCCCTTTGTAATAATCCTCTTTTATTCTATTACACTCTTACCATTATTATTATCGTATATTTGCTGTATAAATAAGTCAAGGACTATAGTCCTTGCAAGTGACATATAGTAAAAATATTATTTAAATTTTACTATTATTAAACTTTTTTCTTAATTTTATAATTTACCTTTCATTCACAATCCGTTCTTTTTCTGCATAAATTGATTTTAGATAAACATTTACGAGGGGATAAACAATTATGTACTATGAAAGACATTGCATTGATTGTAAGGATTGTATAAAAGATCCTTCAGATCCTAAATGCAATACTGCCTGTGCAGATAAAAAGAAAGATTGCTATGAAAGCTATAAAACTTTTTCACCAAAGATTTATGGAAAAGCTTATATAGTATGCCAACCTTATGACACACTATTCAACTTAGATGAAGCTATATATTCCGGAACAATATTCAAAAATCTTTATGAACCATATTGTGATATAAAGTATGCAAAGGGAGGTAAGTCTTGTGAATAGAAAAGAGTGTTTAGAACAATTTATGAAATTACAATTTTTTGCACTTGATTTAAATCTTTATTTAGATAACTTCCCTTGTTGTTCAAAAGCCCAAGAAGACTACAAATTTATTTCTAAACAACTAGATAAAGCTAAATGTGAATATGAAGAGAAGTATGGACCATTAACTAACTTTGGTTCAGCTTATGTAGAAAATCCTGAAAAATGGATAGACACACCTTGGCCATGGGAAAGAATGTAGGGAGGAAATAAATTATGTGGTATTATGTTAAAACTTTACAACATCCTATAAATTTGAAATCAAAAGACCTTAGGATGGCCCAACTTTTAATATCTCAATATGGTGGACCAGATGGAGAACTTGGAGCTGCACTAAGATATCTTAATCAAAGATTTACAATGCCAACTAATAAATCTAAAGGATTATTAACTGATATTGGTACAGAGGAAATGGCTCATGTAGAGATGATAGGAACAATGGCATATCAACTTATGGAAAACGCTTCTATAGATGAACTAAAAAAAGCTGGTCTAGATGGACACTATGTAGATCATGGTAAAGCTTTATTCTATACAGATGCTACAGGCAACCCTTGGACTGCAACTTATATTCAAGCAAAAGGAGATATAATTGCAGATTTACATGAAGATATGGCAGCTGAACAAAAAGCTAGGGCAACTTATGAATGGTTATTAAACCTAACAGACGATCCTGAAATTAAACAAATTCTAGGATTCTTAAGAGAAAGAGAAGTTGTTCATTATCAAAGGTTTGGCGAAGCTTTAATGGATGTACAAGACAACGTTAAACCTATGGACTTGTACTGTAAATAAGCTTTTAAAAAAGGTGGAGTGGATATTTATTTTGCTCGTTCCGTCGCTATGCTCCAAGTCACATCAAAACAAATAACCACCCCACCCATACTAAAAGTGCGAAATTTTATATTTCGCACTTTTTTTATTTTATTATAGCTATTGCCTCTATTTCAACTAATGCGTCTTTTGGTAATCTTGCTACCTCCACGCAACTTCTTGCAGGAGCATTTTCTTTGAAATATTCACCATATACTTCATTAACCTCTCCAAAATCATTCATATCTTTAATGTATACTACTGTTTTTACCACATTTTCTAATGATGTTCCAGCAGCTTCTAAAATAGCTTTTACATTTTCTAAAGATTGCTTTGTTGCAGCTTTTATTTCAGTAACTAATTCTCCTGTAGAAGGATTTAATGGAATTTGACCTGATGTAAATAATAAATCTCCTACCTTCTGTGCTTGTGAATACGGCCCTATTGCCTTAGGTGCTTTTTCTGTAAAAATAACTTCTTTATTCATTTTATCATCCTCCTAACTTCTATTCGTATATCATTGTAGGCTTAATTGATTTGGGATTATATCCATTATCCTTTAATGATTTAATTATCTTTTCTTTATGCTCATGTCCAAATGTTTCCATAGTTATTACTAATTCTACTGCACTACTTCTGTTTATACTTACAAATTGATTGTGTTCAAGTTTAACTATATTCCCTTGTGCATCAGCTATAACCTTTGAAACATTAGTTAATTCCCCTGGCTTATCTGGTAATAATACGGACACTGTACATATACGCCCTCTCTCAATTAATCCATGTTGCACTAATGATGAAAATGTAATAACATCCATATTGCCACCACTTATTATTGGAACAACTTTTTTCCCTTTACACTTTAGATGTTTTAATGCTGCAACTGTTAGAAGCCCTGAATTTTCTGCTAGCATCTTATGGTTTTCAAGCATATCTAAAAATGCGCCTATAAGTTCATTGTCATCAATTGTTATTATCTCATCTATGTTTTCCTTTATATACGGAAATATCTTGCTTCCAGGAGTTTTTACTGCCGTACCATCTGCAATAGTTTCAACCTTAGGCAATGTAACAACATGTCCCTCTTTTAATGAGACCTCCATACAATTAGCACCAGCTGGTTCTACCCCTATAACTTTTATATTAGGATTTAATAATTTAACTAAAGTAGATACACCTGAGGCTAAGCCGCCTCCCCCTATTGGAACTAAAATAATATCAACAGTAGGTAGTTCTTTTATTATCTCCATAGCAATGGATCCTTGTCCAGTTGCTACATCTAAATCATCAAATGGGTGAATAAATGTATATCCATTCTCCTCTGCTAACCTTAAAGCATAACTGCATGCCTCATCATATACATCACCATAAAGTATTACTTCTGCACCATAGGCTTTTGTTCTATTAACTTTAACTAAAGGTGTAGTTGTTGGCATAACAATTACTGCCTTTACCCCATAGGCCTTTGCTGCATATGCAACTCCTTGAGCATGATTTCCAGCTGATGCAGTTATTAATCCTTTATTTCTCTCTTCATCTGTAAGAGTACTTATCTTATAATAAGCTCCTCTTATCTTATATGCCCCTGTTTTTTGCATGTTTTCAGGCTTAATATATATCTTATTACCTGTTAAATCTGAATAAAAATCACTATAAACCAGCTTTGTTTGTAAAATTACTTTTTGTACAACTTCATAAGCTTCTTCAAACTTTTCTAATGTCATCATCTTCCAAATTCCCCTTTTATTGCTTTGCTAAAATATACTAATATAATATCATTTGTAATATTTATGTCAATAAAAAATTAGAATGAATATTTATTTTGCTTACTCTCTCATATTAACGCTAATAAAGGAAGCTGATATTATACTCAGCCTCCTTTATTACTTTTTAATAGAAATTCCTTGTGGAAATCCAAAAATATTTTGTGGATCATATTTCTTCTTGATTTCTCTTAATCTATTAGTATGTGTACCAAAGTATTCTCTTTCATAATCTTCTAATTCTGCATATGGAAAATTAATAAAAGATCCTTCTGTCATTTCAATTATGTTCTTAAATTTATCTACAACCCATGCTCTGTTAGCTGGTGCGTATTTAGGATCTTCCCATACAGATTGGAATCCCATTATAAAGTTAGAATCCCTAAATGCAAAAGCTGTATCTTCATTATTTTTATCCCTTACAGCCCCACCTAATCCATAAAATGATACTGCTGCATAATATGCACCTTCAGCTCTATCATCTACTAATGCTATTATTTCTTTAATCTCTTTTTCCGAATAATCTCTAGACACAAATCTTCCTGAAGATTTATATTTTTCATAATCTGGATGACTATCTTGAATCTTTCTATTAGCATCTAAAACAGTTGTATAATCTAAAGAAAACTCTCCAAAGCTTGGAATTCTTTTAAATGGTTCAACTATCTTTTTAGCTTCTTCCTTATCCCCATAGAACAATCCAGTAAGTTTTATTCCTTTTCCTTTTGTTTCTGAATTATATATTCCTAGCTTAAAATTAGCTCTTCTATCCAAATTCTTATATTCATTTTGCCACATCTTTATAAATTCTATCTTTTCTTCTAAATCAATATTAGGAAAATCCATGTTTATTAATGTAACCATATCAATCTTTTCAGGAATATTAAAAGTCATTGATACCACAACACCAAAATTTCCTCCTCCTGCACCTCTGCAAGCCCAGAATAAGTCACTATTTTCCCTCTCATTGGCTATTATTAAGTTACCCATATAATCAATTAATTCAAGTTCTACTAAACTATCACAAGACAATCCTAATAATCTGGTAGAATATCCCCAGCCCCCTCCAAGTACTAGTCCTGGAACTCCTACTGTAGGACATCCTCCCCCAGGGAATGGATACCCTTTAGACCCTGTTGCTTCATAAAGCTCTCTGTTTCTAACTCCACCTTCGATCTTTACTTTTCCTTTATCTTCATCTATGTAAATATTATTCATTTTACTAACATCAATAACTACTACATCATTTCCTGTGGAATATCCTTCATAGTTATGACATCCTGATCTAATTCTTATTGGAAGCTCATTTTTTCTTGCCCAAAGAATTGAATTTCTAACATCATTTTTTTCTTTGCAATAAATAATTACAAGAGGATATTTCTCTATAGCCCTATTCCAGCTCATTCTGCTCTCTTCATATCTAAAGTCATCTCTTGTAACAACATCTCCTGTTAATTCTTTAAAATTATATTTAATCATTAGTAACACCCCTATTCAATAATACAATATTTTCATAATCATTATTTAAGTCTTTATTGTATACCTTCATATTCTTAATTATATCAGGTATTCCATTTTTAAATTCTAAAAGACAAATTCCTTTATGATATTTATTTATACATTTATAAGGAAGTAAAAACCACTCATGTATTATAGCTTTTATTTCTACATCTACTTCTATCTCTTCACTTTTATCTAAATTTCTTAAAGTATTAAACCTACTACCTACATAAATATCTTCCTCTAGTATATTAGTAAATATAAATATAAAATTCTCATTATATTGTATCTCTTTAAAGTCATTAATACACCTTTCAAACTCTTTAAAATATTCCCCTTGCCCTTTTTCTTTCATAACCCTTTCAGGAAAAACTTCATTCTTATATTTATAATAATAACCATCATCACCTTTAAAGGTTAGTGCCATAATCTTAGGTCTTAAATCTTCTTGATTTAATTCTGCTAAAAACTTAGTCTTCATTTTTATACTCCCATCCATCTTCTCTATATATTTATTAATACAAATAAATTCCTCTAAGTCCAGTAGTTGAATCAATAAAAAGCGGGATATTAGGTGGATTAAATGTGAAGTAAGTAAATAAAACTATATCAAGTAGCAAAATAAACAGCAAAGAATAAAATACTACTTTATTATATTTATAATTCTCATAATACTTTAATCCAATTAATTGCCCTATAAAAACTCCCAGTATAAGTGAAAATATATCAAGTACTAAGTTTTGTATACCAAGGGCACCTGTATAAGTATAAAAGAAAATAATTATTATAATAGGACTTATAATTATAGATATGGTCATAGACATAATCCACTTTCTTATATCTATATACATTTTTCTGCGATATATAAAATATCCCATTCCCCACCATAATACCGTAGGATAAAAAGCTAGTTTTAGATGTTCCCATATACTTTCATTTATTGGTGTGAAAATTCCTACAATCTTTATATTTCCACTAAAACCATATAAAAAGTGACTTAATGATGAAATAAGAACTATAGCAATAACTCCATACAATATATATTTTTTTATTAAGTATGATTTATTGAACATATACTCTCCTTAATGTTAATTTTTTTATATTATATGAAAAGCTGCATCTAAAAGTATATCTATTCATAAATTCTTTATAAGTAAATGATATAATATATTTAATTTTAATTTAGGGAGTGATTATATGTTAGAACTATTAAAAAATAGAAGAAGTATAAGGAAATATAAAGATACACCTATTGAAAAAGATAAAATAAATAAAATAATAAAATCGGCACTTCTTGCACCATCATCTATGAACAAAAAGCCAGTAGAATTAATAGTAGTAAATGAAAAGTCTACTTTAGAAAAACTTGAAAAGTGTAAAAACATGGGCACACTTGCTTTGAAAACTTCCCCTGTTGCTATAGTTGTAATTGCTGACTCTTCAATAAGTGATGTTTGGATAGAAGATGCTTCTATTGTTTCAACCTTAATTCAACTTGAAGCTGAGAGTCTAGGACTAGGATCTTGTTGGATACAAATGAGAAATAGACAAGGTAAAAATGATGATTCTGAAACAGAAGTAAGAAATGTATTAAGCATACCGGATAATTATGGTGTACTAAGTATAATTACTTTAGGTTATAAGGATGAAGTAAAGATACCTTATGATGACACCTCATTTAACTTAAATAAAGTTCATTACAACAAGTTCTAATTTAAAAGGTGATGCAGCTTATTGCTGTATCACCTTTATTTCATTGTTTTCATATTCTATTGTGCATTTACCACCATTTTTTAATTTTCCAAAAAGGATTTCATCTACAAGTAGAGATTTAATTTCTTTATCTATAACTCTTATTATCTCTCTTGCACCATATTCTTCACTAATTCCCTTATCCTCAAGGAAATCTATACAAGAATTTTCCCAGCTTAAATCTATCTTCTTTTCCTTCAACTTATCCTTTAATAAATTAAGTTGCTTTAACACAATATTTCTACTCATTTCCTTATTTATAGGATTAAATACTACTACCTTACTTAATCTATTTCTAAACTCTGGGGTAAAAATTTTCTTAACCTCTTCAGTTATTCCTTCCCTAGTAACCTCCCTATCTCCAAATCCAATTAAACTTTTGCCAACCTTACTTGCTCCTGCATTTGAAGTCATTATAAGAATTACATTTCTAAAGTCCGTTTTTCTCCCCTGGTTATCTGTTAATGTAGCATAATCCATAACTTGAAGAAGAATATTAAATATATCACTATGGGCTTTTTCTATTTCATCTAGTAATAGCACACAATGAGGATTCTTTTTTACGCTATCTGTTAATAGGCCTCCCTCTTCATATCCTACATACCCAGCAGGTGCTCCTATTAACTTAGCAACAGTATGTTTTTCTACATACTCACTCATATCAAATCTTATAAGTTCTATGTTTAAAGTATTAGCTAGAGTTTTTGCAATTTCTGTTTTACCAACACCTGTTGGTCCTACAAATAGTAAACTAGCAACAGGTTTATTATCATCATTAAGTCCTGCCCTTGAAAGTTTTATGTTCTTAACTACTTCTTTTATTCCTTCTTCTTGACCAAATACCTGTGATTTTAGTTCATCTTCTAGCTTGCTTAACTTTTCAATTTCATCTATTTCTACTGTTTGTTTTGGTATATTACAAATCTTAGATAAAACCTCTTCTATTAGCTTATTATCAACAGTTTGAACCTTCTTTTTTAATGGGTGCATCACTCTATAAGCACCTGCTTCATCAATTAGATCAATTGCTTTATCAGGTAAATATCTTTCATTTATATACTTATCACTTAATTCCACTGCATGTTCTAAAGTGCCTTTAGAATATTTTACTCCGTGATAATCTTCATAATAACCTTTTAAACCACTTAATATTTTTATAGTTTCTTCTACTGAAGGCTCTTTTATATCTATGTTTTGAAACCTTCTAAGTAAACTTTTATTCTTAGAAAAATGCTTATTAAACTCATCATAAGTTGTTGCCCCAATTACTCTTATCTTACCTTCTGTTAAGTATGGCTTCAACATATTAGATACATCAAAAGTTCCTCCGTTAATTGCTCCTGCCCCAACAATATTATGAATTTCATCTATATAAAGAATGGGATTAGAATACTCTGCTACTCCATCCATAACCATTTTAAAACGCTTCTCAAAATCTCCTCTATATTGAGTTCCAGCTAAAAGCCCACCTAAATCTATTGAAAATATTTTAGAATCACTTAATTTCTCTGGAACCTTTCCTTCATTAATAAGTCTTGCAAGCCCAAAGGTAATGGCAGTCTTCCCTACCCCTGCCTCACCTATGTGTATAGGATTATTCTTATATTTTCTGCATAAAATTTGCATAGTTCTTTCAAGTTCTAACTCTCTACCTATAAGAGGTGAATAACCCTCTACTACATCATTTAAGCAGGTTACATAAGCTTTCCATCCTTCATCCTTTATTTCTTTTTTCTCCCCCTCTTCAGCTATAACCTCTTTATTTACTCTTTCTTCCCCCTGCAAATCACATAACTCATATAAAAGGTCAGTCCATTCAACTTGAGACAACAGATAATAAGCAGCGTAGCTCTCTTCTAAATTTATAATACCATCTAAAAGATGTGATAACTCAACTTGATTTCTATCACTAGCTTGTGCTCTAGATGATGAATATAAAATCACTTCATTGAAAGAGTGGCTTCCTTGAGGCTCATGTCCTTCAATAATATTTATATTTTCATTAATATATCCTTGTAAGTCCTCACGTAATTTAATAGTATCTCCACCAACATTTTTGAAAGCCTTACTAAAATCCTCATTAAATGTTGTCATATATAATAAATGTTCTGGAGTTATATATTCATGATTATTTTCTTTGGCATAATTTATAGCTTTAACAACTATTTCTTCTACTACTGCAGATAGTCTCATTTTCTTTCCTCCTATGCAACTTCCATAGTAACCTTAAATGGAAATCCCTCTTGTCTTGCTAATAATGTAGTTTCTTCTACCTTACTTCTTGCTATATCATAAGAATAAGTACCTACCATAGCACTTCCACCCTTATGTACTTTCATCATTAAATCATTAGCTTCCATTTCATTTTTATTAAATATATTCATTAAAACAAATATAACAAACTCCATTGAGGTAAAATCATCATTATGCATAATAACCTTATATCTTTTAGGTTCTTTCACCTTAGCTCTTGTCTTCTCAGTTATTGATGTACTAGTTGCCATAGTTATCCTCCTACATCTAATCTATATTTTATTATAATAGTAAAGTTACTATAAAAGTAATTTATTTTCAATCACATTTATACATTCTATTAATAGTGATAAAATATTATTGGAGATAAATTTATGGGAGGGTTAAAAATGACTTATATTGCATCAAAAGAAAGATATGGAAATATGAAATATGAACGGTGCGGAAATAGCGGACTAAAGCTTCCTTTAATTTCATTAGGATTTTGGCATAACTTTGGAACTAATGCTCCTTATGATAATATGAAAGAAATGTGCTTTGCCGCCTTTGATAACGGAATTACTCACTTCGATTTAGCTAATAACTATGGACCAGAATACGGAAGCGCCGAAATGAATTTAGGACGTATATTAAAAAATGAATTTAGTTCATATAGAGACGAATTATTAATAAGCACTAAAGCTGGTTATGATATGTGGCCAGGTCCCTATGGAAATTGGGGAAGTAGAAAATATTTAATTGCTAGTTTAGACCAAAGTTTAAAACGTATGGGGCTGGATTATGTTGATATCTTTTACCACCACCGTATGGACCCTGAAACTCCTTTAGAAGAAACTATGATAGCATTAGATAGCATAGTAAAGAGTGGTAAGGCATTGTATGTAGGACTTTCAAACTATGATGGTTCAACTATGGAAAAAGCATGTAACATTCTTGAAGAACTAAAATGCCCATTTATTATAAATCAAAATAGATACTCCATTTTTGATAGAACTATAGAACAAAATGGATTAAAGGATATGGCAAAAGAAAAGGGTAAAGGAATTATAGCCTTTAGTCCACTAGCTCAAGGAACTCTTACAGATAAATATTTAAATGGAATTCCTGAAAATAGTAGAATAAAATCAGATGGTCGTTTTCTAAAAGAGAGTATTTTAACTGATAAAAAGCTAGCACAAATTAATTCTCTTAACAATATTGCCTTAGAGCGCGGACAAACATTAGCTCAAATGGCCCTTAATTGGGTTTTAAGGGATGGAGTTGTAACTAGTGTTCTTATTGGTGCTTCAAAACCAGAACAAATAATAGAAAATATAAAAATAGTTAATGGGACTAATTTTTCTGAAGAAGAACTTAGAAAAATTGATTCTATCTGTTTTGAATAAATTAAAAGACTTGGCCACAAACCAAGTCTTCTTACTTATTCTAAAATTCTATTCTTAAATCAACTTTTTTATCAATCACCTTATAAATTATAAACCCAATCATTCCACCAAGAGTATTTAATATAATGTCATCTATATCACAAGATCTAAAATTTCCAAAATACATAGATATATACTGAACCACCTCTATAGATAATGATACCAATGCACAAGTAATTACTGTTGATTTAAAACTTCTTAGTCTTTTAAAACACATTGGTATGAATATACCTAGAGGTAATAATAAAAGGATATTTCCAAGTATATTTTTAATCCAAAATCTAACCATATAACTCTCCATTCCTATTGGTACTTCATATATATCTTTTATAGTATTAAAAACCGGTACTATATTCATAGATGGTTTTCCTATATAACCACCTATCACTAAAGGAAAAAACGTTACTATAATAACCATAAGTATATAAAATTTAAACGTTAAACCCATAAATTCTCTAAAGTTCAAAAACTTCTCTTCTTTATTCCTTTTTATAAATTTAATTACTTCTATAATAAGAATTATTATACTTCCTACTATAAATGCAAATTTCATTCCTAACATATTAATACTCTCCCCTTAAGCTTTTTCCCATGTATATATTCATTATAATTCCAATCCCAAGAAAGCTTATTATTATATTGGAACCTCCATAACTTATAAAAGGTATTGAAACAGAATAAAAGTTCAAAATTCCAAAATTGTATAAAAACCCTAATGCGTATTGGCATGCAAATATAGTTGATATTACAATAATTAATCTTTTTCCATAGATATCGCATATCTTTCCACTAATTTTAAACATATATATAATTAAAAATAAAACCAAACATAATACTAATACTCCAAATGCCCATCCAAAACTATATATTAACGATGCTATAATACAATCTGAGATATTATTCGGAATTATATCTAGATTAACTCCCGTTCCTTTCCCTATAAACACCGATGACTCTAATAATTCTTTTATAATATTATGTAAATAGTTATCATAATTATTCTGACTATAGATTAAAATTAAAGCTATTATAAAGATAAACATTAACCCCAAAGTAAGTTTTCTATTTTTTGTACTAATATGTATTAAATAGATTAATGTTACTGTATATATTAGTGCTACTCCTAAAGAATAATTTAATATCATCAAGAAGCCTAAGGGAATAAAACTTAAAATCAATCCATAAATCATTCCTTTTTTTGTATCCCATTTAATATCTTTAAAAATTCCTACTAATGAAATTAAGAATATATTAACTGCTAAATCTCTTATATTAACAGTTACTGGGCCAATGCTAATCCAACCTTTAATATCATTTATAGGACTATTAAACAAAAGCAAAACCATAAATAAAGCTATCGATAATATATATAAATGCGCAGACTTATTTTTTATTTTTCTATAGTCAAAAAATGATATTAATAGAAATGCTCCTATCCCCAAAGTAGTGTAAATAATCATCTTATTTATAAAAAAATATTCATTTCCCAAATAATTATATGCATTTCCTCTTAATGAATACATAGTAATTATCCCTGTTATAATTAGAAAGGCAACTGTAATTAATATTCTATAATTAAACTTTTCCTTATGAACCTTGTTCAATTCTTCTCCTAAGATATCAGAACTTCCCATATCTCTTAATGCTTTTTCTTCTGCTATTTTTTCACTATCACCACATTTAATATAATCTTTTTTCTTTTCTTCTATATGAGCATATAATTCTTCCTTAATTTGATTGTGTGCTCTCTTACTTTTAATCTTAAGGCAAACAGACTCTAAATATTTAATTATATTCTCTTCTCCCTTTACTTCCATCCCATACCCTCCAAGTTCAACACTCTTTTGGTGCTTTTATTATAATCAGCACTCTCTTCCTTTTTGGATATATACTCTCTTCCTTTATCAGTTAATCTATAATACTTTTTATTAATCTCATCCTCTATCCAATAAGAAGTAAGTAACCCTTCCCCCTCTAGTCCATGAAGTATTGGATATACTCCTCCTTCTTTTAAAGTAAAACTCCCCCTAGATTTAATTTCAATTTCCTTCAATATTTCATATCCACACATATCTTTTCTGCTAATCAAAGTTAATATCATAATATCTATATCACTATTTGTAGTTATTCTTTCTTCATTAACTCTTTTTAAAATATTAGTTAATATTTCGTCTTTAGAAATTAAGTTTTCATCTATTGATTTCTTTATTAAATCTTTTTTATTCATAATATCACCTACAAATTAAATTCCTTATTTATTTCTTTCATAGTTCTATAGAGTCTATTTTTTACAGTAGACTCATTAACCTTTAATATATTAGCTATATCTTTTATTTTTAAATCCTTGTTAAAATATAAAATAAATATTTTAAGAGTTAATGAATCCTTATCCTTTAAATATTTCCATATAGAATCACAAAGTAGCTTTTCATCATAGTTGTGTTCAACCTTTAAATCTGTTTTTAAATTAAAAAACTCTTCCTCGCTCTCTGAGGAAAAAATAGGAATAAAATTTTGACTCAGTTTTAAAATACCGTAATGTCTATATACCTCATTTCTTGCAATCCTAATAAGATACTTTTTATAATCTTTTATATTTTTATTTGATAATGCTCTATAAAAGTTTAGGTATGTATTTTGAACCAAATCGCCTACATCATCTATATTTCTACATTTCGATAATATATATTTAAAAATATCCTCATAGGTTTCGTTATAAACTGATACTAATATCTCTTCTGAACTTACTTCACTCATAGCTTTAATCTCCACGCGCGTTCCCACCCTTCACTTATAATGATGGTAGAATTGTATATTTAGTTTCATTATAAAATAAAATTGTGATAAAATATTATTTCATATTATAAAATCCTAATTAAGGAGGATAAAATGATAATAAAAGATATATTATATGGAGAATTTCAGGTAGAAAACATATTTGAGATTTTAATAAATACAAAGGAAATTCAAAGATTAAAAAAAATTCATCAAGGTGGAGCTAGTTTTTTAGTTAATCCAAAATTGAATATTACTAGATATAATCATTCTATTGGAACTATGCTATTAATTAGATTGTTAGGTGGAAGTATTGAAGAACAGATTGCAGGACTTTTTCATGATATTTCACATACTGCTTTTTCCCATGTTATTGATACTGTTTTAGATAATAAAAATGAAGACTATCATGAAATGATTTTAAAAGATGTAATTAATAAATCTGACATTCCTAAAATATTAGAAAGTAATGGTTACAATTATGAGGATATTTTGCTTAATCATGAAAAGTGGAGCATATTAGAAAAGTCAGCTCCTAAACTTTGTGCAGATAGAATAGACTATACTCTTAGAGATATGTATAACAATGGGATAATTACTATTGAAGATGTAAAAAAATTTCTATCTAATATTAAAGTTATTAATGATGAAATAGTAATTACCTCCCTTGAAACAGGTGAGTGGTTTGTAGAAACTTATTATAAAGAAGTTATTGATTTCTTTATGGACCCTTTAAATATATTTTCTAATTATAGATTTGCAGAAGTTTTAAAGTTAGCATTAAAGAAAGAAATAATAACCCTAGAAAACTTTTTAGAAGATGATGAATACTTATTAACTGCTCTAAGGTCCTCAAACGATCCTGAAATAATTAATTTACTGAATTCTATTTCTCCAAATATAAAAGTAATAGAAGATAGTTCAAACTATGATATACACAAAGTTAATAAACTAAGAATAATTGACCCTACTATTTATATAAATAATACATTAAATAAAATATCTAATTTATCTTCATATATTAGACAAGTAAATGAAGATGCAATAAAAAAATCCATCAAGGGATCTTATATAAAGATAATAATATAAAAAGAGTTAGTCACCTAACTCTTTTTATAGTCTTCTCGGAAGAGATATTTTAAATTGTGTGTTTTCTGCATTACTAAAAACTTCAATATTCCCTTTATTTTTATCAACTATTTCTTTAACAATAGCTAATCCAAAACCATGATTCTTATCTGAGTTTTCCTTCGTTGAAAAACCTACATCAAAGATTTTATCAATCTTATCATCATCTATCTTATGGCCATCATTTTCTATTTTAATAACTATATTTTTTATTTTGTAATATGTTCTAATAGATAATGTTCCCTTTCCATCCATTGCAGTAACTGAATTACTTACTATATTAGAAATAATTCTTTGCAACTCCATTTCAGAAATATCTATATCTGACAAATCTGCCTTTTCGTCTACTATAAGATTTATACCTTGTCTTACTATTCCTTTAGCAGCTATTGATATTATAGAATCACTGTCTTTTCCAATATATACTGCATCTAGTATATTATCATGTCCATTAATTATATCCTTTAACGAACAACTTAATCTTTCATATCTTTCCATTAAACATAATCCATATAAATATGAAATTTGTGCTCCATAATCATGCTTTACCTTTTTAAGTTCTTTTACTTTTTCTTCAAGGACTTCATTTAGCTCTAAAATTTCTCTACTTTTCTTTTCTACACTAGCAAAATAAATAACTGTACTAATTAAAAATATTGATAGTAACGTAAATATAATCTTTATAAATAAATCATTATTTTCCGAAGTTAAAATAATATTAATTGATGCAACAAAATCAAATATTATACTAATCATTGTTAAGAAAATTACAGAATAATTTTGTGATCTTATACTACTATAAATCTTATGCAAAGCGTCCCTATGAGTTAATATAAAATAACTCATTATAAACTGTGGTAAATATATAGTGATTATCATAGCTATTTCTACGTATTTAAATGAAACATTATTAATAACCATATAATTAAATATGGTGGACATAACTATTGCATTTAATCCAACAGCTAAATATATAATACAAAATACTATATAAGCACGTAACAAATTTTTTCTATAAGCTATGCATATTATAATCAATATAATTAAATGCGTAACTATAATATTTAAGCTTGAATTTCCAATAACAATAAATGATATTTGAAGGCTTATCCATACTGATAATGATAATAATACAGTAGATACCTTACTTTTTTTATATTTATCTTGTACACAATAATTAATACATAATATAAACAAGAAACCTTGCAATATACTGTTTATTGTATCTGCTATTTGTATGCTCAAACCAATCGCTCCCACCATAACATCATTCGACATTTTTCTATAAAATTATATCATTTATTGATACTATTTTAAATATCTTATGAATGTTTTTACATTATTATTTTAATTTATCACATAACAATCAAATTAATAATTAATTTAAACCAAAATAAAAGTAGCCTAACTCTACGTTAAGCTACTTTTATTTTTTGCATGCTTTTTATCTACTAGCTGGCAATTATACTATTAATTCCATAATATTTTATAGTGCAAGCCCTAAAATAATTGCAATAATAAGTAATCCATACCCCTCTAAACATAGTTTAAATAATTTCTTTTTACTACTGCTCTTATATTCCTTCACTTCTAATTCACTGTTCTTATCCTCTATATAATGGATAAATTCTTTTTCTTCAATAGGCAAAGACTTAATTGGAATAAATATATCTTCACTAATATCTCTTAACTTAATAATTAATCCAGAATCAATTTTTATTATCTCAGTTATTGATTTAAGTGGTGCTTCAATATATGAATGTTTATTTTCTCTATATATTGTACATTCATCCATTTTAAAAGAGTATATAGTATCAATATCAACAAATTGCTTTTTATATTTTTTCATACCTATCTTGTTTCCTAATAAACATATAAGAATTACTATAGCTGTTATTCCTAAAAATAATAATAAAATAGCTGTAGTAATATTAGATGCAAATTTATATTTATTAAAAAGCTTAAATACGTTTATAAATACCAGTATATACCCTAATAACTTTACACAGGACATATAGATTTTATTAACCACCGCACTACTTACCCTATAGTTAATATACTCTCTATATTCAAATTCATTTTTAGAAGGTGAAAATTTAAAATTCATTGTAATACCACCTCACCTCTTTATATTTTTCTATATCAGAAATTATTACATCTCTTTCAACATTAAAACCATCAAAAGTCATAATACGGCTTAATACACAAGAAATTTTACTAACAAATATTATATAGCCATCATATATTCTAACTTCTTTAATTCCTTCCCATGAAATTTCTATTAATGTTTCATTCTTCTTAATAGTAAGTCCCTTCTCATTAAAACCAATCTCAATTTCTCCATTAGATTTCTTCAATTCCATAACTACTTTATTTATATACTTGCCATATATAGTTACCCCTAAAATTATCTGTAGTACAATTAAAGCTAGAAGTATGTATATAGGATAAGATGTTTTTAAAAACATATCTTTAGTAGCAAGATAAAATAACAGAGCTAATATTATATTCATAATAGATACCATTGATACTATAAGCGGAATTAAAAATTTTCCATGAGCTTTTTTAATCATATTTATATTCTTTGAATCTGTTAACTGTTTATATGAATACATTATATTCCTCCCATCCATAAATTCTCTTATCACTTTTATTGTATCAGCTATCTCCACTCTTTACAATTTATACCACCTATGTTGCGTTTTGAAAAATTAAAAGAGCTAGTATAAACTAGCTCTTTTAGTACTATCTTTTAAAAGTAATTTCTTTTTCTTCTTCTAAATTTATAAATGACTTACTTGGTAATGTTTTAGCAATTACTCTACCTTCTCTTATAGAGTATAAAACTTCTGCTCTTCTTCTTACTGCATCATAACCACTTTCAGCATTTAGTAAAATTAAATTACCTGGCTTACCTATTTCTATTCCATATTTATCTTCTATATTTAAGGTTCTTGCACTATTGGTTGATATAAACTTTAGAGATTCATTTATATCGTCATAGCCCATCATTTGGCATACATGTAACCCAAAATGAACTACTTCTAACATATTTCCTGTTCCCATTGGATACCATGGGTCAAAGATATCATCATGTCCAAAGCATACATTAATTCCTGCTTCATTAAGCTCCTTAACTCTAGTAATACCTCTTCTCTTTGGATATGTATCAAACCTTCCTTGAAGATGAGTATTAACTAAAGGATTTGAAACAAAGTTTATTCCTGACATCTTTAAAAGTCTAAATAATTTATATGTATAGGCATTATTGTATGATCCCATTGCAGTTGTATGACTAGCTGTCACCTTATTTTTTAGACCTGTTTCTAAAGCTCTTGTAGCTACAACCTCTAAGAATCTTGATTGCTCATCATCAATTTCGTCACAGTGAACATCAACTAATACATTATATTTTTTTGCTAATTCAAAAATCTTATTTATAGATTCAACTCCATACTCCCTTGTAAATTCAAAGTGAGGTATAGCACCTATTACATCTGCACCTAGCTTTATAGCTTCCTCAACTAGTTCTAATCCATTTGGATATGAAAGAATTCCTTCTTGAGGAAAGGCTACTATTTGCAATGTAACATAATCCTTAACTTCTTCTCTTACTTCAACCATCGCCTTTAAAGCAACTAAACTCTCATCTGTAACATCAACATGTGTTCTTATGAATTGAATTCCATTTGCTACTTGCCACTCTATTGCCTTTTTAGCCCTAGTTTTTACATCTTCTTTAGTTAAAAATTCTTTTCTTTGAGACCATCTTTCAATTCCTTCAAAAAGAGTTCCACTTTTATTCCACTCAGGTTCTCCTGCTGTTAAAGTGGTATCTAAATGAACATGTGTTTCTATAAATGGAGCAGATGCTAAAGCTCCATTTCCTTCTATAACCTCTTCCCCTTCTACTGCTTGTAAGCTTGAATCTATTTCTTTAAACTTTCCCTCTAAAATTCTTATATCAAATAACCCTTCTCTATCTAGAAGTTTAACATTTTTGATTAACATATTATCATCACCTTATTTATTAGTTATTTTTGTTCCTATTACATAAACTAACACTGTTGTTATAATTGCATTTAATGCTATAACTCCCACTGTAACAACATTTGCAACTATGAACCCTACTAAGAAGGCTACTATAGCTACCCAGTTTATATTTTTAAATTCTGTTTTTTCTATAATATCATACTTTCTCTTCTTTACGAAGAAGTAATCTGCTATTATTATTCCACCTACTGGAGGTAACATTGAATTTAAGAATGTTAAGAATGCTGTAAAGTTATTGTTTAACCATATTGCACCTACAGTTCCTATTAATCCACCTATGATTACCATTTGCTTTTTAGGCAATTTTGTTATATTTGAAAGTCCTAATGCAGCTGTATATATTGCATTATCATTTGTTGTCCATATATTTAAACCTAAAACTAATATTGCTGGTATTACTAACCCTTGTGAGAACATAACATCCGCTATATCTGAATTTCCTGTAACCATTGCTCCAACTGCTCCAAATAAGAACATTAGTGAGTTACCTATAAAGAATGCTATTACAGTTGTTGAAACTGCAACCTTCTTATTCTTTGAAAACCTTGCAAAGTCTGGTGTAGCTGTGCCTCCACTTATAAATGATCCTACACATAATGTTACAGCTGTTACTAATGTCATCTTTGTTGTTGGGTCTATATTCATTAATCCTTGAACTCCACCAACTGAATTTGTTGCCATTATAGCTGATGTACTACCTAATATTGCAATAGCTGGTACTGCTATTGCACTTAACAATGTTAGTGACTTCATACCAAAGTAAGCTGTTGCTGTCATTAGTATTCCTGTAATTCCTACTAATAAGTATAGATTTATATTAAATCTATTTGCTACTGGTATTGCAAACATTGCTATTCCAACACCAAACCAACCTATTTGAGTAATACTTGTTACAAATGATGCTAAATATGAACCTTTTTCACCAAATGAATATCTAGCTAATAAGTGCATTGAAAGTCCAGTATCAGCTCCTATATAAGCTAATGCTCCTGTATAACATGCTAGTATTAAATTTCCTATGAATACTGCTATAAAGAAATCTTTTAATGGTAAGCCTGTCCCTAAATTTCCTCCTGTCAGCATACTTGCTGAGAAAAACGTAAATCCAAGCATAACCACAAACATTGAAAAGAACCCTTTTTTATCTCTTTTATGTACATGCTCCAGTGCATAGTCACTATCATGTTTTTTTGTCTTTTGTTCCATTTTTTATCCCCCTAAATTTTATATTTAGGAAAACCAGTACTCATATTTTAAAAAAACGACCTTTCTATATAGAAAGGTCGTTATACTTAATAAAAAGATATTCACTCGTGCATCTTTTTATTTTATCTCTGCCGTATCATTTCGACCTTATTAATCTCTCTGGATTTAATTTAAAGGACTAGTTTTCTTGGATTCATTATATATTACAGTGTCGAAATTAGTCAATAGCATTATTATTTTTCCTTTTTTACTTAATTTTTAACAAATTCCTTTATTAATAACTACTCTTATCCTTATAATTATCTTTTATTCATAAGTATTTAATATTCTTATATAGTGATTTGCCTCTCTTAGAACATGGTCAGCAAGAAGTGGTAATATTATAGATTTTATTTTACAATCATCTATACCTTCTGCACCTGCTTTCTTAAAATCTCTTAATTTAATTGTTTCAGCTAATGTATCATTTGGAGCTCCTTCTATAAGCATAATATCCTTATTGTCTGTTTTTTTAATTAACTCACTATACTCATTTGCAAACTGGTTTGCTGTGCTTATCAGTTCCTTTTCACTTGGGTCAAGAAGTCCTCTTATAAACAAAGAATGTTCCATCATAATTTGATCCCAAAATAATTCAACCTTTACCATATCCTCTTCTTCAATATCTTTATCATTCTCAAGTGCATCTATATATGAATAATACAACTTGGCTTCACGTAAAATATGCTCAATAAGTAAAGGATAATTAACTGTAAATAGCTTGCAACATAGCATTTCATCTAAAATTCTTTCCTTTAACTCTATTAGGCCACTAACCAACTTTTTAGCTCGATTATTAATTTCACATACAGACTTTAACATTTTAGAATCAATATGTTTTTTAGATTCACAACCTAAAGCTTTCTCTAATATAGTTATCTTAGAATTTATGTCAATTCCTGTGTAGTACTGAGTCTTTTTTTCTGTACTTAAAGTATAGTCAGTGAAAATTTCTCCAGAATCTATTACTGATTTCCTTGGAAATCCATCACTTATTCGAATAGTATCTAATAGAAGTTTTTCAAACCTTACTTTATAACTATCTGCCTCCTTGGAAAGTTTGGAGTTTTTTGGGGTAAAGCTAGCCTCCAAAAAAATAGAGTGTTCCTTCATAATCCGTCCAAAGAACAAATGTAGTTCTAGTGATAAAGTTAAATACCTTTGACTACTTAACATAATCCTTCTCCCTAAAAATTTTATTATATTATACTATTTTAAAAATATATCTGTTAACACTTTTATTCTTTTAATAAAACTTAATCAAAAAAAGCTGACTCCTGTACAATACAGAAATCAGCTTTCATCTGACTAACTCTTTTTTATAGCTCTTCTCGATATTAGCTTTAGTTTATTTTATTTAACTTTCTCTCTTTCCTTTTAATAATAAATATAATCCACCACCTGCACTAACAATAGCATATATATATTGACTTATTGATGAAACATCTCCTGTTTTAGGAGTATCCAGACTATTACTACTATCACTATTAATACCGCCTGGTTTTTCTGATTCTCCATTCTCTTTATTAGTATTTTCCTCTTTTTTAGTTAAAGAACCTTTAGTAACCTTTAAATCACTTAATGCTTTATCAACCTCTTCTTGAGTAGCTAATTCATTATTTAAAACATCTCTAGCATTTTTTAATGCTTTAGTGAATTCAGCTACAGTAGATTCTGTATATACGCTTAAATCAATATTTTCAATATCACCAACATATTGTCTAAGCTCATCTTTATTAACCCTCTCAAATTCCATAACTTTTTTTATTGAATTCCTTAAATCAATACTAGCCTTACTAATATCCTCTTGATTAGAATTTGAATTATTATTTATATTTTTTGCTACCGCTAATGCATTATTAAATTCATCAACTATTTCTTTACTTACACCTTCTAAAAATCCTTTTTCCACCACATCATTTGCTAAATTTATATTTTTTTGTAACTCTTCTTTGTTTGTATTGATAACAAATTTAGAACTAATCTCTAAATCTTCACTTACTCCTTTATAGACTAATTTATTAGACTCTACTAGACTTGTCATATCATTTCCATTTATAATTAATGATTCTAATCTGTATCCTTCGTTTGGAATAATACTAATAAGTAGATCATCACCTTTTGCAATTTGGTTATCTATAGCCGATGTAGAAATTTCACCATTCTCTGAAGGATTCACTTTAACATTCATCATCTCAACTCTATCTTCTAGAATAACTTCTACCTTTGCATCTTCAAACGGCATTACCAGTTTAATTGTATAAACCCCATCAACTGAATTTGGAATTGTTTGTTCTTCACCGTTAAGTTTAACTGATGACAATACTTTTCCTTTTTCAATATCTTTAATTATTAATGATACTTCCTCATATCCAGTTGCTTCTGATTTACTTAATTCAACAGTAGCATCACCATTCTGGACTTCTGTTATAATTTTATAAGGTACTAAATCTCCAAACACAACAACAATTTCGGTTTCTGAAGTCAAATTATCTATTGTATACGAATTCTTTGCTTTATCAAATTCTACTTCTACACAATTAACAAATACATGACTTACTTCACCATCAAAAGTTATTGTATAAGGTCTGCCTTCATATGCTATTCCTTCACTGACACTACCTTCTCCAATTACATTGACATTAGCATCTATTTTATTTCCAAATCTAAAATAATCTACATTTGAAACATACGGTGTATCCGTATCATTTCTAAATACTAAATATATATCATGTAATCCTGGCTCAACATCCTTTATTAAATTTCCCTCTGCTAAAACATAAGTACTCCAATTATCACCTGTTATAGGAACATCTATCTTAGCAATTGGATCCCCCTCCATACCGTCAATATAAACTTCAACATATCCTCCAGCATCCTTCTTTTGAGCTGAATAATAAAGTTCTAAACTATCCTCATTACCATCAAAAGCAATATCATTATATTTTGCCCAAGTGTTCTTCTTTACGCCACCAATATTCTCACCATCATTTACTATATCTGAATGTGCAGAGCTAAACTCCTCAGCTTCTATTCGGTTTTTCGCTATCCTAATTGAATTAACTCTGTCTATAACTTTTTTTAACTCCAGATATTTATTAATAATTTCTTCTTGAGTTGAACTTTCATTATTAACAACTTCTTCAGCACTCTTTATTGCATTATTTAGTAACTCTTTTGCTACTTTTGTCATATTACTTTGATCAATAACTTTTGCATTAATTATTAATTTATTAAGTGTATCTTTATCTATTGTTGAAGTATCTCCTTCTTGTCCCAACAGCTCAATTTCTGCTAATGTTTCTCCGCCAATCAACTCTACTTTATATTTTATAAATCCTTCACAATTCTCTTCCGGTAGTTTAAATGGTCTTGTATATCGTTGCCATTCAAATTCAAGTTCATCTCTTTCATCTATAACTTTCCAGACTTCTCCATCATGGCTACCACTTAATATATATCCACTTGGAGCACTTCCATCCTTTCCAGAGGTCAAAGTCATCATTGAAATTTTAGTTGGTTTACCAAAGGTATAAATAACTTCACTTTTACCACTCTCATTTAGAATAGATGCAGTATTTGAATTGTTATCAAAAAGATTCTTAGATTCTGTTACATTTGAATATAAGCTATCTACAAGATCACTGCTATTAGGATAACTTGTTTCTTTAACACTAGCTATAGTTACATCTTCTAATGGGTCTGGTAATTCATCTCCATCTGTAATTGATGTAGGTAGTGAATTTTCACTTGATCCCCAATTTGTATTTGGTGTACTTCCCATTTCGAATTCAATAGTAGCACCACTAGCAATATCTGAGTGTTTTATATAATTTTTATTATATTCTTTTCCATTTAACTTCATAGATTGAATATAGATATTTTCATCGCTATTATTGTTAGCTATTACTTTAATGTCTTTACCATTATCTAAATGAACAGTTATTTCATCAAATAATGGTGAACCGATAGCATACTCATCATTTCCCATTGAAACTGGATAGAATCCAAGTGCTGAGAATATATACCAAGCACTCATTTCACCATTATCTTCATCTCCAATATACCCTTGCCCCAAGTCACTTCCAACATATGCACGATCTAAGATATCTCTTACATATTTTTGAGTTTTCCAAGGCTGGCCAGCATAATTATACATGTATGGGATATGATGAGATGGTTGATTGGAATGTCCATATTGTCCTAATTTAATTTCTCTTGCTTCCTTCTGTTCATGGATACCACCTATACTTTCTTCCGCTCCATATCCCCAATAGTCTCCATTGGTTTCAAAAATAGTATCAAGCTTTTCTCCTAATGCAGCTCTACCACCATATAAATTAGCCAATCCTTGACCATCATGAGGTACAGAAACTGACATATTAAATGCATTTGTCTCAGTGTAATCATCTCCCCAGAAGAAAGGATTAAATTCTTCATCAGAGTATGACCAATCTCCATTAGCATTCTTTCCTCTTAACCACTTATCTTCTACACTATCACCAGTAGATTTAAACAACTTAGAGTAATTTAGTGCTCTGTTTAAATAGTACGCTGCTTCATCTTCATAACCTAATTTCTTAGCTAATTTATAAACTCCATAATCATTTATATATCCTTCAATTGACCACGAAAAACCTTCATGTTGTATATTATGTGCTGTATATCCTTCAAATATAGATGTATTCAATTGTGCACGTCCACCATTCGTTAAATTTGAGGAATCCACTGCAACTGCTGCATTTTTAATTGCAGATTCATAAGCATTTTGCCAATCAAATTCTATTCCTTTTGCAATGGCATCACCAAAAATAATATCTGAACTTGTACCAACCATTGAATTAGTACCTCCAGGTGCAATCCATCTTGGTACATATCCCTGATCATTATAATGTTGAACTAATCCATCTAATAATTCTGTAGCTTTTTCTGGAGTAAATAATCCATATGCTGCCCATGCTGTACGATAAGTATCCCAAAAACCGTTATTATAATATAATGTTCCATCTACAACATCATGGTTTCCATATGGAGATTTATATTTCCAAACCGGCTCATCATTTGTTCCAGCATTCTCTGATAATAAATTAGGATAAGCATTTAATCTATATAAATTTGAATATAATGTTGTTAATTGATCCTTAGTAGCTCCTTTAACATCTATAGTATCTAAAGTCTCATCCCAAGTGTTTTGAGCTTGTTTAAATATTGACTTAAAATCATCATTTTTACCAATCTCAAGTTCAAGATTCTTTTTAGCTTGATCTATACTTATAAATGAAGTAGCAAGTTTTAATTCAACAACATCACTATCAAAGCTTGCAATTCCTTGTTTAGAGTTTTGTACTATTGTAGATACGGGCTTTTCTGAAAACTCACCATATATATACATTGTCTGCATACCATTACTAGTATGATTACTTGACGCTTCAAAACTTCCATCTTTATTATATTTTAATGTTCCAGAGGCTCTTGTAGAATCAAATATTATATTTCTATTTTCTGAATCTTTATCAAATGTAAATCTTGAAACAGCTCCATGTAATGTTGGAGTAACCTCCATTTGTGAATTACTTGCATTAGAACCTTCATCAAAAGTTACTGAATAATAATGTGCTTTTGCTATTTCATTATCATGTGAAAATTCAGCCTGACGTGCAGACGAATTAATTTCATCTCCACTATTAACACTTCCAATATCTATTGAAGTGTTAATCATAAATTGCCATGTTCCACGGTCTCCAACCCAATATGATGGTTCATGTGATATAGTAATATGTTTAAATGTGTTACCATTTAATTGATAATTGTAAATTTTGTTATCATCTCCATTTGTAGCTGGCACAAAAAAGTTGAATCCGTGTGGTACTGTTACTGCTGGTGCAGTTAATCCACGTGAAAAACTTGGTGAATCATTCGTTCCACGTAAAATATTTACATAATCAGATTTATGCTTAAATTCAACCAACTTTTCATTATAAATTTCTATATCATCTATAAATGTTTTAAATTCAGCATCATTAGACTTAGTGTTTTCATCATTGTCATATGCAACTAGAATATTTTTTATAGTTTTATTCTTTGCAACGCTTCCTATATTGCTTGCTATATAATTCCATTGATTTGTTGTTAATATCTTACTATCTCCTTGTGCTTGAGGATTCAATTTAGTATCATATTGATCAATTGCTCCTAACTCACTTAAAAATGATCCATCTGTAAACTCTACATCAACTGCAATATGCATTTGTGTATAATCATAATCATAATCAGATTCATCAATCATACTAGGAAAAATTTTATAACTTAAATTTGTGTTTTCTTTTACTTTTATATTTAAATCTTCATAAATTACATTATATGAATAAGCTCTTTCATTTCCTATATGGGTACCTGCTACTTTTAAAGCATTAGTTCCACTCCATCCTTTACCTGAAGCTTGATTCCAAGTTCCTGTTGGTCCTTTAGAAATAGTTGTTGTCATACTCTCAATAGTATTATTATCTTCTTTTATACCAGTTCCAAGATTTAATTCTGAAAATTGCCCCATAGTACGATTACTGCCTGCTATTTCATTAATTACTATCTTGAAGAACTTATATTCTGAAGGATTCTCTATCCTATATTCTTTTCGCTCAAATCTTTTGTTAAAAACTTGATTTGTTTGTGAATCTATTTTTGTCCATTCATCTCCATCATTTGATCCAAATAAATTCCAACTCTTGGGATCACGCTCTGGCGAATCATTAGCTGATACAATTTGATAACGATCCACCTTTACTTTATCTTTAACTTCAAATGAAACCCAAACTGGATTTGATTCATTTATAGCGCTTCCATTATAAGCTAAAAATTTTGTATTTGTTGAATCATCAAATAAATTTTGTGCAATTTCATTATCATTATGCGATTTGCATGACTTAATACTAGATTTTATAATTTTGTTGTTTATGCTTCCATCAATAAAAACTGGTTCTTCAAGACCAGATACATTAATACTTCCTTTTGTATTATCAATAGTTGTCTCTAAAAATTCTTTATTTTCTTCATTATCTTCAAAAGATGTTTCAAATAGAACCTTTTTTCCTTGTTTTTCTGGAATAAACTTATCTACCATTGCAAAAACAGTAGTACAATTCATTGTTGAAACAGTAAAAGCCGTTACTAATAAAGTCGTAAGTATTTTTTTACTCTTAACTTTCATTTTTTTCTTCCTTTCTCTATATTTAATTTATTTAGCTTCTATGACCACATAACGAAAATCGTCTCATCTAGTACTAATAAAGAAAGTAGATACAATAATTTTATTACCTATATCTACTTTCTAAATAATTGACTAATCTTTAATATTAGCTAAATTTTTTCACTATCTTTTCTATTAATGCATCTGCTCTTTTTATCACATCAGACACACCCATTTTTATAACCTTTTTACCTTTAAACCTTTCTTCTCCTTTAATTGAGACATCATTAGTTAATATCACACATACTGCTTCACCTATATCTTTTTTAGTTAAAGGATTTTCTATTCCTGCGCCCCCTTGAGTTTCAATAATAACCTCAACTCCATGTTTTTTACCTGCTAAAACTAGCGCTTCTGCTGCCATATAAGTATGTGCAACTCCTGATGGACATGATGTTACTCCAACAACTTTCATAATCAATCTTCCTTCCATGTTTATACTTCTTCAAACTCTAATTCAAAATCTTCCTCATCTACTTTAATCTTCTCATTATTAGTGTTTTCCTTCTTAAGCAAATTAACCATTATTGCAGTTACAAATGCCCCTACAACTACGCCAATAATATATCCAATTTTACCCTCAACTACTGGTAGTACTATAAGACCTCCCCAAGGAGCATGATTTAGTACCCCAAGTAAAAATGGTATAATATTTCCTACTGCAGCTCCTACCATAATTGATGGAATAACACGTAGTGGATCATTTGCTGCGAAAGGTATTGCACCTTCTGTAATGCCTACACATCCCATTAAAAGAGCACCTTTACCTGCTTCTTTTTCTTCTGTATTATATTTTTTAGGAGCTAATAAGGTAGCTAGTCCCATCCCTATTGGCGGAGTACATATAGCAACACCTACGCCTCCCATTAAATAAGGTAATGTGTCTACTTGAGTTTGTGCAAATAATGTAGCAACTTTATTTATAGGACCACCCATATCAAATGCTGTCATACCACCTAGAATCGTAGCTAGTGGAATTTTACCTGCATCTCCCATTCCAGCTAACCAATTTGTTAATCCTTCCATAAGGCTTGCAATTGGTGTTCCAATTACCCAAATTACAATAGCTCCAGTAACAAATGTTCCTATTAATGGATATAAGAATATAGATCCTAATGACTTCAATGAAGTTGGTAATTTAATCTTCTTCAATTGCTTAACAACATAGCCTGCGATAAACCCTGCAGCCATTCCGCCTAAGAAACCAGCACCTACTTCTTTGGCTAAATAAGCACCAAGCATACCAGGAGCTAAACCTGGTTTATCAGCAATAGAATACGCAATATACCCTCCTAGAACTGGTATGAATAATGTTAATCCTGCTTCCCCTATCTTTGCTAATCCTGCTAACCATCCTTCAGTTGGTGTTGCTGGAACATCATTTAGCATAACCGATAGTGAAAATAAAACACCTCCTGCAACTATAAATGGAATCATATGCGATGTTCCTGTCAATACATGCTTTTTTAGTGTAGCTAAACTTTTTTTCCAATCCATTTTTATTCACCTAATCCTTCCTTTAATATATTAAATATTTCTTCCTTATCACCAATAAATAACTTATCTATAAATTCCTTATGCATTAGCTTTCTAGCTAATCTTGATATAATCTTCATGTGAGTGTTTTCCTCATCATTACTAGGTACAGCTATTAATATTATTATTTGAGCAAACTCTCCTGTTTCCTCATTCCACAATATTTTATTTTTTAATCTTCCAAAACATACAGCTGTTTTTAAAACGTTTTCTGTCCTTCCATGGGGTAGTCCTATATCATTTCCTAATGAAGTTGGTGATAATTTTTCTCTTGCTAAGACATCTTCCAAAAACATTTCTGTATCTGTAATGTTCCCTTGATTTTTTAATTTTTTTACTAATTCTAATATTGCTTTTTCTTTTTCTTTTTCATCTATATCAAATACGATACATTCCCTCTTTATAATAGACTCCATTCAAAAAGCAACCTCCATTTCTGTTTCATATAGTATTTCTTTAATTTCTTTTATTGACTTTGCATTCTCTAGTCTTTCAATAAATCTAGTACTTTTTATCATTCTCATTAGTAATACCATAGCTGGAATGTGCTCTTTTTTATCCTTACTTGCTAAACAAAAAACTATTTTTACCTTTTTTTCTCCAAACTCCACTGGTTCATTACTAACAATCAGACTCATACAACTACGATTTACTCCTTCATCCCCTCTACCATGTATAAGTGCAAATAGATTATCAGTAACTGAATAAAATCCAACACTTTCTATCGTCTTTATAATATCCTTTTCATATCTTTCATCTATAAATTTTTGTCTTTCAAGCAATCCAATACCCTCTTTAACTACTTCCCTCCATCCATTATTACCAGTCATTATTTCTATACAATCATCCGATAATAAACCACTAATACTATTAACTCTCGTAGAAGTAATAACACTACCATAACCCAATTCATTTTTTATAATATCAAGTACCTTTCTTCTGTCTTTTTCTTTTAAAAAATTTAACTTTTCGTTAATTGAGTTGTAATTTAATACAGTACTCTTTCTTTCTATACCAAGCCTATCAATACTTGCATAATCATCATTGGATAATATCGGATTGACGATAACATATTTTTTAATACATGAATTATTTAGTTTTGTTGTAGATATAATATAATCAACATTATTCCAATTGCTATAACTAGTTAATTTATATACTGGAATTATATCAACAATATCTATCTGGTATTCATTTAGTAAAGATTCCTTTAACATATTAGTGCTGCCATATCCATGTCCACAAACTAATAATACTTGCTTGTTTGTAGCTTTTGTTAAGCGTCTCATACTAGCTATAAAATGAACTGCTAAATATGATATTTCATCATAATCAGTAACTTCTCTTAATCCCTCGATATCTTTAATAAGCGCTGCTAAAGTATCAACTACCACAATATCCTTTTGAGGAATTATAGAGAGTACTTCATTGTTAATGTATATACTACCTTTAGCTCTTTTTATTAATAGGACTATATGATTCGACAGTCCATCAATTAATATACTATCTTTGGTAAAATCAATATTCATAGCTTTGGACATAGCTTCTATCAGTTTAGAAACTATAGTTTCCATATAAATCAAATCAAAATCTCCATCTAGTACTACATCTTTGTTTACATAATTAATCAGCCTATTAAGTACCTTAAGTTTTTTATAATCAATCTCTTTATTAATAATTGCTTCAAGTTTTTTCATAAATTCATTGTACTTATCTGAGTACTCACTATTAATTGTTGACTCTAACGGATTCTCCTTACTTCTAATTACAAACCATATTACAGTAAATACATTTGCTACATACCACTTATAGAAATCCTCTCTTAATATACAATCCATACTTTCAAGTAAATCATCAATCCATTCAATTACCTCCTTTAAAGATACTCCCTCAAAAGCCTTTTCTATTACCTCTACTGCATATGCTTCAAAGGTGTTTAAACTTAGATTTTCATCCTTAAGCAAATAAACATATTTTATAAGCTCCTTTGTCATCAAGGCTACTCTCTTATTTTTAGGTCCATCTAAGAAAAATCTATCTGTATAAGATATTTTTATACCTTCCTCAAATAATTTTCCTTCAATAAAACTCATATCATTTTTAATAGTTGACCTTGACACTTGAAAATCCTTACTTAATCTATTAATCTTTAACCTTTGGTTATCTATTAATAAAATTAATAAAATTAAAGAGGTTCTTTCTTCTTGAGAATAAATGAAGTCGTTTTCTTTAGTTAGATCAGAAACTTCAATTGACTTCGGAAAGACAATACACCCTTTTGATTGCTTTTCTATTAAAGGTAGATTTTTAATATGAAAGAAATCATTTATTCTATCTATGTCATATCTAATGTATCGCTCTTTTATTTCCAAATCTATTGAAATCTTTTTATATGTTGTTTCATTATTAATTTGTAAGTAATCAATAACCTTTAACATTCTTCCACTTAACACTTTAATCTCCTCCAATTACTTCCCTCTTACATTCTTAATGATATATAATAATTGAATTTAATATAAGATAGAAGTTTTGTAATTTTTAATTACAATTTATGTATTTTATCCTATATTTATCTATGTGACTCTTTCAAGGTTCCAAGGAATAATAATTTCAAGAAACCAAGTAGAAGCTAAACAATTATTTTATTTATCTTCATCTCATCATTCGTTATACTGCGGTTCATTAGAATTTAATGTTTCATTTTCTTAGTTTCGAAAATATACTTTTCAAAATACCTCTGAAGAATAAAAGTTCTTCTTGTAGTTTGCTAATAGACATAACTTTTTAGTATATAACTAACAAAAATAAAAATGGGCTGTATCAGATTAAGTTTTTTACCTTATCCTTATACAGCCCCTTAATTCTTTATTATTTCAAAATTAATGTTTCTTCTTTAGCATAAATAAGAAACCAACAACCATCATAGCTAAACCATTTACACCCACCATTGGCCATACATTATTTGTATCTCCAGTTGTAACAGTGCCATTAGAGCCACTACCATTTCCTGGGCCAGGAGTCTCCCCTGGTTTTTCAGTTGGAGTATCAACTGGTGGTTCTGGATCTGGATTTTCTGGTTTTTCTGGTAACTTTGTATTATCCATTGCATCCTTTAATGCTTTCATGATACCTGTTATTTCATCTTTTGAGCCATCTATTAAAGCATTTTTTGCTTCTTCAATTTGCTCTTTTAATGTTTTCCAAGCATCAGCTTCATAATTTTTCTCTTCTAACTTTTCAGCTTCTGAAATTAACTCTTTCAATTCAGATACATCAACTAACTTATCATCTATTGATTTTAAGCTTTCTACTGCTACATTTACCTCATCTTTACTTGCAGCTGATTTGTTTAATATTTCTTTTGCTGATTCTACTGTATTAATATAGTCACTCCATGAATTTACTGTATAATTTACTTCATCATGAGGAACTAAATTATTAATAGCTTCTTTTAATAATGTTAAATCTACCAATGCCTCAACTTTTCCTGGTGCTTGTGATATTATTAATTGAATTTCTTCATCAGTAGCTTGTGGATTATTTAGCGTATCGATGACACCATCAATAAACTCTTTATAATCATTCCATGATGCTTCTGTATAAGATTCTTCATCCTTCTTATTAAATTCATCAATAATACTAATCAAAGCTTTTCTATTCTCATCTAATGGAATTAGATTTGCAAATGCATCTTGTAACTGAGCCATTATTTCTGTTACTTGCTCTTTTGTTGCTGCTGGATTTGATAATACTTCATTTCCTTTTACTAATTCATCTTGTAACTTATTATAACTTTCTTCAACAAATAGCTCTTTATCTAATGCTTCATATTCTTCTACCATTAACTTCAAATCCTTAATATAAACAAGAGAATTCTTAGCAGAATTTAAAGCCTCTGTAGCATCATCAACTTGTTTTTGTGTTGCATTTTCAGATAATAATATTTCCTTTGCACTATTATATGACTCTGTATATGCTCCAAAACTATTAGCTGTATAATCAGCCTTTGATTCAGCAATTGTTTCATATTCAGCTATAGCAGATTCTAAATCTACTTTAGTTACAGTATTAATTAATTTTGCATCAGCCCATACAGCATGGTCATTTGAATCTGCACCATTAGTTTCTGTAATAAGTGATACTGTTTTAGCTCCACGAATATCTACATTTACTGGGACTGAAGTTTTAAACATCACATCATTCTTACGGAATACTTCTTTACCATCAACCTTTACTACAAAGTTAACATTACTATTTCCACCTTGCTCCATTCCAATTCCTGCAATTGCAGTAAAGTTTGTAGCATCTTTACCTTCAACATTAATTGTTACTTCAGAAGGTGCATGTGATCCAACACCCTTTTTAAATGAAGTCTTAACTCCATCAACCCAAACACCTAAAGGACTACCACATGTGCAAAGATCCCTTTGGTTTGAACTGTATCCGCCCTTATCAACTATCCACTCCATGTCACTTACATACATTTGATCTACTAAATTAAACTTTATAGTATATACCTTTTCTATACCATAAGAGGAAGTTGCTTTAATTGTAGCTACAGGATTTTCCTTTGTAGCCTGAGTAATTTCTAATTTTACATTTTCATCTGTAGCAACAGCTTCTACCTTAGGGAATGTAAGCCCTTCTTTATCAAATAACTCATAACTATATTCAGTTCTTAAAGGCTCAAATCCATCTAAAGAAACACCATCTAAAGTTATATCAGTAACTGGCATTATTGAATTTGGATTTAACTTACTATTTTCCATTCTCTCTTTTACAAATTCACTATCATTAGATGCAGCTTTTGTAATTGGAGTAATTCTAAATGAATGTGTATAAGTTTCACCTTTATTTAAAATATATTCACCTAATGGACCAGGACCACAACTTGCATTACCAAGACCTCTTTGAGCATAATCTACTGTTAATACAGTATCATCAATAGTAGGAACTTGGTATGGGTGGCCTAAGTTCTTCCAAGTATTATAGATGTCTTCAGCTTTATAATGTAGTGCACTTGTTTCCATCTTATCCTCGGCAACTACCATTATACCTTTACCATTTTCACCATTGGTTAAAGCAGTCCATCTAACATCTGTCTTATTTCCATTCTCTTGTGGTCTAACATATTTATTTGAGAAGGAATTAGTTACTGTATCCTTATAAATTCCAATCTTAGCCCCTGTATTTCTATCGATATAGTTCTCTTGAGGCCCTCTACCATAATAAGTGATATTTTCATATCCTTCTGGAACTATCATCTTCATACCAATTCTAGCAATTTCGCCAACTGCATTAGAATTCGCTGGTGTAAAGCTATTGCTTACTACAATATCACCATTTGCATAAATTATATAATCAATTGAGTTTGGTGAATCTATTCCTTCAATAGTTCCATCTACATGTACTGAAACCACCTTATCTTTTACATCTACAGTATAATTATTAACCTTAAAATTATCAGCTGCATTTTTCATACCATCTGTAAAGTTTGGATCATTACTTACTCTTGCTCTCCAATAATTTGGTTTTGGCCCTTCTTTTAATAGAACCTCTCCATTTACTGTATAATTTGTTATATATCCAGTATTTTTATCAACTGTAACAGAGAATTTATCGCTATTTTCTCCACCAGTAATAACTGTTGAATCCTCTTTTTCTTCTACATTTATTGGATTATTTTCGCTTACATCAATAGATGGACGAGCCACTTCTGGTGTATAGTTTAACATAAGTTGCTCAAAAGCTATCTCATCACCCTTATGTCCATAGTATTCTCCTGCCCATGGTTGATCTTCTTTTAATGTTACACTGAATTCTAATATATAATCAGAACCTTCTACTATTTGCATTTCTGGTAAATCTAATTGAATAGTCTTTTCTTCACCAGGTAAAATATTTTTTTGCTCTTCTGAAAGCTTTCCTTGAGCTTTAATTCCATTATCAATTAAAAGCTTCCAACTTATATCGTATTCATTTAAGTTTGTATTTAAGAATTCGTTTACTATTCTAACTGTTCCATCTTTAGCTTGTCCGTCATCATAGAATGAAACTTCTTGATGTACTTTTTTAACTTCATACAACTCATTAGATGGAGTTCTATCAGCATTCATTAGCCCATTTGCACAAAAATCATTATCAGTAACTTTTTCTCCCCAGTCTCCACCATATCCAAAGAAATATTCTCCTTCTGGGTAATTTGTTGTTTCTTCTCTAATTTCATTTTCATTAAAATTCATAGAATATACTATATCTTCTTGAGGAACTTTGTAGTTTTCTTGAATTTCTTGTTTAGTAAGCGCTTTCTTTAAAACCATCACGTTATCAATCAAACCGTTAAAAGCACGGCCATTGTATTGTGGGTCATCACCAATTCCTATATTATAGCTTGCGCTATCTAGTGGAGTATTCTTTGAGATACTCTTTTCTCCAACCATTTCTCCATCTATATATAAAGAATATTTGCCATTTGCATATGTGCCTACAATATTTGTCCACTTTCCTATTTTTTCACTAGGAAAATCAACAGTTAAAGTACCACTGCTCCATCCATCTACAAAGAACTCAATTTTATTGTTTGCTTTAGATATTTTTAAATTATAACCATTATCACCTTTAGAAATGATAGCTTGATCGCTTCCTGTCATTCCATCTAACTTCACCCATGCTGATAATGTTAATTCATCACTATTTGCATTTACACTTGGAACAAAAGTTTTTCCTCTTAAGGCTTTTCCTTCTCTTCCATTTTCCAATGTTCCTTTTATTTCTGATTCAGTTCCATCTGCATTTTTCACGTAATACTTTGTAGTATTTTTAATCTTTGTAGCAATTGACTGATCCATCCAATCCCATATGAATCCACCTTGGGCATTTTCATAATTTCTAAATACATCCCAGTACTCCTTAAAGTTTCCTAGTGCATTTCCCATGGCATGTGCATATTCAGATTGAATATAAGGAGCCTTATTATTGGTATTAGTTACGTGTCCAACTACTGATGATACTCCCCAATATTGTGATGAATAAATATCTACCATTGATTGTTCTCTATTTCCCTTTGTATAACGGTTATCTCTTTCATATTTTCTTAATCTTGATGGATCACGTTCTAAAATCCATTGAGTAGAATTATAAAAACAATAACTATCATTCATAGGGTAAGTTCTATAAGTTGCTTCATTTCCTAAAGACCAAATTACAACAGATGGATGATTCTTATCTCTTTCCACCATATTTATTGTTCTATCCATAACAGAATTATTCCACTCTGATTCACCTGATGGTATATCTGCTTCAATTGCCCCTTTATGTGATTCAATATTAGACTCATCACATATATATAAGCCTAATTCATCTGCTAATGCATAAGTATATGGATTATTAGGATAATGTGATGTCCTAATTGCATTAACATTGAATTGTTTCATTGTTACTAAATCTTCTTTTATATCTTCTCTTGTAAGAGCTCTACCATTTATATGATCAGTCTCATGTCTATTAGTTCCTCTAAACATGATCTTTTTACCATTAATTTGAGCTTGCTCTTGACCTGCTTCATTTATATCAACTTTATCAATTTCTCTAAATCCAACTCTTTGACAAGTTGTTTCAATCACATTACCATTTTCATCTTCTAATTGAATTAACAATCTATAAAGATTTGGTGTATCTGCAAACCACTTTTTAGGGTTAGTTACCTCTTTAGATCCTGTCCCCCTTTGTCCCTTATCATCTGCTCTCTCTTCAACTGTAGCTTTTCCTGCACTTACTTCTATATCATAAGAAAGTGGTTCATTCCAAAGTTTCTTATCACTATCTATTTCATATAAATCAGCTTTTACTGTATACTTGCCAGACTTCTCTGGACTTAAACTTCTTACATCAGTTTCTAATGTAAGTACAGCATCTTTATATTCTTCATCTAAATCAGTTTTTACGAAAATATCACGAATCTCTACATCTGACTTTGAATATAAAAATACATCTCTAAAAATACCACTTAAGCGAATAAAGTCTTGATTCTCTAGATAGCTTCCTGTTGACCACCTATATACCTCAACTGCAATTGTGTTTTCTCCTGGCTTAAGATATTCAGTAATATTAAATTCATCAGCAGTATAACTATCTTCAGCATATCCTACTCTTTGTCCATTTATATATAAATAGAATGCTGATTCCACACCTTGGAAAGAAACAAAGGTTTGTCTACCGTCCCAGTCCTCTGGTAAAACGAAAGTTCTCTTATATTGGCCAACGCTATTTTTAACAGTTGGTGCAACAGGCTTATTCTTTCCATTTGTATTATAGTTTACTGATTCATAATTTGCCCAAGGATATGTCTGATTTGTATAAATTGGTGTGTCATATTTAAAATCACCATTTTCATCTCTCTGAGTTTGTATATTACTTGGAACTTCAATCTTATCCCAGCCTTCTGTATTCCAGTCTTCTTTATAATTCTTAGCTTCATCGCCTCTTAAATCGTTTTCACGTTCTGCAGGTTTTTCAGCCCACTTAAAGTCCCATGTTCCATTCAAGCTTTGATACCACTTTGAACCTGTTTCATCAAGATTATCTAATGCTGACTTTTCATGCTTCAATGCTTTTTCAATAGTTTCATATGGAGTAAATGTAGATCTTGCTGACTCACGATTTACTTCTATAGTGCTAATTTGGTCATACCATTCTTCTCCTGCAAATTGCGTATCTACCGCTTTTACAAATTTCACTGAACCGAAATCTACTACAGATAATACTAGAGTACTTGCTAAGAGTAATGAGGTAAATCTTTTCGTATTTTTTAAATTTCTACTTTTCATATTTTCCTCTCCTAAATCTTCCTAGTTTTATTTTCTAATATTACTCCTTACCCTACTATGAACTTTTTAACACTTTCTATAATTAATAGATATGATCTCGAATTAATTTATTAACTTTTTAATCTCCCTCCTCTCTCTACAAAAATAAATATCATATCTATGATTTCCCACAGTTTAATTATACCTAATTTTACATTTATTGTATATATTTTAAATACTTTTCTCATTAATTTAAAGTATAAATTAAAATATATAATTCTATTATCTTTATTCACTCACCCGATATAATTTGCCATTTATCTCAACTAGTAATATAATATTTTATTATAATACTAGAAGGATTGATTTTATGAAGCAAATAAAATTGTGTATTATTATAGCATTGTTATTATTTATTCCAATAACACTATATTACTTTATTCCTACTAGAATTACTCCTAAAAAAGAGTTATCTAAAGATGACATTAAAATAAAAGTTCACTTACAAGTAACAACAGGTCCTCTTTATTACTTAAAAGAAGATAAAAATAAGCTTTGGAATACTATTAAAAATACTTATCCAGATGCTAATCCAAAATATATACAACTTACTGGTAATCTTCCTAATTATGCTGTAAATGACCCTGTCTTATTAGGGGACTTTTATATATATGGAAAAGTTGTTGGGACATATAATGATTCTGCTGAAGGTAAAATTCCACTATTTAATGTTAAATATTCTGACGCAAGTCTTGCTCCAATATTTAGAGATGATTCATTAATAGGACGATTTTCAATACTTTTTTTATTTCTTCCCCTTGTGACTTTACTTCTGCTAATATCACTTATAGTTATTCTTTTTAAAGAATATAAAAGTAAAAATAGTTAGCATTTAGCTAATACTTAGATATTTCATACATCTGTAATATCCAATCAATAATTTTCTTTTGTTTTTTAATCTCTATGATTATTCTAGTTTTTTGTTTTATATAGCATTTAGAGGTATATATGCTTCTAAATAACCTCTTCTTCTCTCACAACATAATATGGTGCATTTTAATTTTGACATTATAATACCTAACCTATATACTAAGAATACAAGTTAGCTGATGCAAACTTAAAACTTAATATCGCGGGATGGAGCAGTTGGTAGCTCGTTGGGCTCATAACCCAAAGGTCGTAGGTTCAAGTCCTGCTCCCGCAACCAAAAAAAATCCTTACATTATGTAAGGATTTTTTTATATAGTGAAATTCACAAAATAACCCAACAGCTAATTTTAACTGTTGGGTCATTTTATTATACACAGTAAAACTTCACTTATATTCTTATGATACATCCATCGTTAAATCAATTGACTTATCTTTAAAAATAAAAGTACCTAGTATTCCTCCTATTATTGCTGGTATTATCCAATTAAATCCTAATCTATCAAAAGGAAGTGCATGAATAAAGTTTATATTAATACCTAAACTATCTATAACAGTAAGAGTACTTACAAGTAAAGTAGCATAAGCTGCACCTTTATATATAGAATCCTTAGTAAATATATTTTTAAAAGATACCATTAAAACTAAAACAAGAGCTACTGGATAAAGTATTGTTAATATTGGAGCTGCTATAGAAATTATTTTATCAACACCAAAATTAGAAATAACAGCACTAAAGACACAAATCAACGTAACCAAATGCTGATATTTAATTTTTCTATTACTAAGTTCTTCAAAATATCTAGCTGTAACAGAAGTTAAACCTATAGATGTAGTAAGGCAAGCAAAAGCAACTACTATACTTAATAAAATTCCTCCAGAGGAGCCTAATAAACCTTTTGTTATAGCAATTAGTAATGCAGTTTGAGATATACTAGTATTATAAATATTAGAAACAGTAGCTCCTAAGTACGCTAATCCAGAATATATCAATATAAGCCCTACTGCTGCTACTAATGAGGATTTTATAGTAAGGCTTGTAACTTCTTTTTTATCTTTGTATCCCTTAGCTAAAAATGTAGCTATAATAAGTGCGGCAATTCCACCTGATCCAAGTGCATCCATGGTTTGATACCCTTGAGCAAGTCCAGTTGAGAATAAACTTTGTAAATCACTAGCACTACTTAATTCACCCAATGGAGACAATACCCCTTTTACTATTAATGCAGCTAATGTAAGTAAAAGTATAGGAGTTAAAAACTTACCTATAATATCAACAACCTTATTTGGCTTAACTGTTAAAATAAATGTTAAAGCAAAGAATACAATAGAAAACATAACAGGGCCAATTGAATTAGTTAATGGAGCAATACTTATTTCGAAAGTCGTTGCACCAGTTCTTGGTATAATAAGTATAGGCCCTAAACAAAGCATTATAATAACTTCCAAAGCAAGTCCAAATTTCTTACCTGCCCTTCCTAAAACAGCTTGATAAGAACCAGCCTTTGCAATAGCAATAATTGATAAAAGTATCATACCTACATCTGAAATAATAAATCCTAGGTAACTTATTAACCAGCCACTTCCTGAAGCCATACCTATGTATGGGGGAAATATTAAGTTTCCTGCTCCGAAAAACATTGAAAATATTGCAAATCCTACAACAATTATATCTACTACTTTCTTCATAATGTTACCCCTTTTCTTTTTCACACTCAATCTCTGTATCCATAAGATTTTGTTACTTAAAATTTTCATATTTTCCTAGACGATCGAGTAGGAGCTAAATAATTATTTTATTTAGCGTCCTCTCACACCACCGTACGTACCGTTCGGTATACGGCGGTT
>NZ_JADPAA010000015.1:0-85664 GCF_015669365.1 Clostridium sp. 1001283B150210_160208_E6
AAGAGAATTCAAATTCATGAATTCTCTTCTTTCTTTTTATCCGATTGTATCAAATTTATTTTGATACAGCCCCTTTTTACTATTTACTAAAATCAATTTTAACTTTAAATAAATCTCCATCTATTTCAATTTTAAAGCTTCCACCTTGTAGTTCAACAAAGCTCTTTGATATTGCAAGTCCAAGACCTGACCCTTCAGTATTCCTAGATCTATCCCCTCTTGCAAATCTTTCAACTATCTCTTCTGCTGTAAAATCCATCTCATTAGCAGACATATTCTTTAATACAATAGATACCTTATCCTCTTCATTTATAATATCAATAAATACTCTAGAATTTGGCATTGCATATTTAACTATATTCATCAATAGATTTTCAAACACTCTAAATGTCTTTTGACTATCCAATTTTATAATTACCTTTTCATTAGGTAAGTTCCATTTGAATTTTAATGAAGATTCTTCAATTTTATCACTTAATTCAAATTGCGTTTGCTTCATTAACTCTACTATATCCACCTCTACTATATTAAGCTGAATATTTTTACTAGTAGCTTTGCTCATCTCAAATAGGTCTTCAATTAAGTTCTTAAGTCTTTCAGACTTTCTCTCTATTGTTTCTATATATGATTTTCTCTCTTCCTCTGTAATATTTTCATTCTTTAATAAATCAACATAAGTTATTATTGAAGTTAGTGGTGTTTTTAAATCATGAGAAACATTTGATATAAGTTCAGTTTTTAATCTTTGACTTTTCACTTCTTCCTCTACAGCCTTTTTAAATCCTGATTGAATCTTTTCTAGTTCTCCTTTTAGTGGATTAAATAAACCTAAATCTTCCTTTATTTCTACATCCAGATTCCCTTCAGCAATCTTATTTGTTGCTTTAAGTAAAATACTATACTTTTGTTTTACTTCATCAAAATACTTCTTTAACACAAAGAATAACACTATTGTATAAGCTATTGATATTCCTATACCAAAGAACCAAATACTGCACATTATACTTAATACAATAAAATTTACACCTAATATTTTTATAAGAGTCTTATTTGATTTATCGTTTAAATCTATTTCTATAAGTCTGTTATAACCTTCTTTAATCCAGCCTTTGGATTTTAATAATAACATTCCTATTAATGATTTAGTTTTAAAATACTCTTTAACTCCAACATAAAAGATATTTTTTACAACTATTATAGCTAAGTAAATTCCATATAAAACAATTGATAAACCTAGTATATTTCCCAACATAAATATTACTTCTGAAGGTCTTTGGGATACCCCTATACTATTCATCATTTCTATGAAGTTTCCAATATTATTGCCATATTCATATACTAACATTGGTAATAAAGCTATTAGTGAAATCATACAAGTTAATAAAACAACTAAAATTTCAAATGGTATTCTTAATATATTTTTAATGCCAATACATCTGCTCCATATTTTTGAAGGAGTAAATAATGCTAAAATAATTATTATTACAGCTAATGCTCCCCCATATAATAAAGAAATATCACCATATGCAATTCTGTCACTATTTTCTATACGATAACTAATAGGATCATCATATTCTAAGATCTTAGGTATTCCATAAGCGATAGTAACATCCTTAGGCCCACTTACGGTCACAGTTCCATTATTACTATACCTGTTCCATTCTAAACCATAAAATAAATTTGTAATAACATCCTTCTCTGCGCCCTTAATATCTGCTATCTTATAATTACCATCTTCATCATATTTAACTACTATATAATATCCATAATAATCATCTTCACTTATTAATTCACCTTTTACTATCTTTTTAATGTTATCTTCACCTTTAGAAATTTCAAAACCACTTTTATTATTTATAATTATATAATCAAGATTTTTAATTCCTTTTTTAAGTAAATCTTCTGCATTATATACTTTTCGATCTATATTTTCTTTATAATCATTTCTATCATAGTTTTCATTTTCTCTATCTTTAATGAAAATATCAGAAGGTACTATATTTTTATCATATTCTTTTTCAAGTAAATTTTTATATAGAACCATACTACTATCGTACATATATTTTTGAATAGAATAATCTATATATGGATTTACAGATAAAGATTTCTCCTTAGCCACCCTAACCATTTTAGGATAAAAACTTACCATACCTATTGATACTGCTAAAATAATAATTCCTACTATTACACTTAATAATAAACTTTTCTTATTGTTTTTCAATTTTGTATCCAACTCCCCACACCACCTTTAAATACTTTGGATTTTTAGGATTAATTTCTATCTTCTCTCGTATGTTTCTTATATGAACCATTATGGTATCAGTATTTATTGCTTGTTCATTCCACACCCTCTCATATATCTCTTCTGATGAAAACACTCTTCCTGCATTTTTCATAAGTAGATGCAATATCTTAAATTCTATAGGAGTCATTTTCACTTGATTTCCATCTACAGTAACTTCTACTCTATCAACACTAAGTTCAAGACCTCCTATTGAAAACACATTTTCCTCAATTTCTTTATTTCCAACCAACTTCAAATATTTAGAATATCTTCTAAGCTGAGAATTAACCCTTGCAAGTAACTCTAATGGCGTAAATGGCTTTGTCACGTAATCATCTGCACCAATATTAAGACCTGTTATTTTATCAAAATCCTCAGATTTAGCTGATAACATAATTACAGGAAAATCATGATTTTCTCTAAGCTTCATTGTCATTTGGATTCCATCCATCTTAGGCATCATTATATCTACGATAGCTAAATGTATCTCTTCTCTATCTATTATCTCTAAACCTTCTATTCCATTTGATCCTTTAAACACTCTATATCCTTGATTTTTTAGATATATCTCTATTGCATCTGCAATTTCCTTTTCATCCTCTACAACTAAAACATTATATGTATTCATAGCAATACCTCTTTTCTTATTAAATACATAGATAAAGATATCATTTATCACCTATTAATTAAAGTGTAAGTGATATTACTAAAGATAATATCTAGACAAATCTAAAGAATTTCTAAAGAAACTTCTTTAACTCTTTAGAATATTCTCTATACCCTCTTAAATCATCCTTTGTTACCACTCCAAAGTTTACAGTATTTATTCTTATCCTTGTAAATGGTAGTGGTATTGAATATTTATCCCATCTTTTATTTAAGGATATCTTATTAGAATAATCTATTTTAAATCCTATTAATTCTTTACCAGATTCATTTGATAACAAAGGTGCTATTTTCTTTGGTTCATGGAAGGGTCCTAATGGTCCATCAAGAGCAATGGCTAAAGTTCCATTTTTCTTCTTACTTTCTGTCTTAAGTTCTTTTAAAAACCCCTTCATCTTTATACCATCTGGCATTCTTAGTGCTTTCCCTCCATAATAATTCAGGATATTTTCAATATAATCTCCTCTTTTATCAGCAGTAACCACAACCTTTAAATCTATATCCTTTGATATTAATTTATTAATTGCTAAATTCATAACATAACTGTCACCATGCCAAAATCCAATTATACTGTTTGTAAAATCTTTTATCTCTCCTTCATATTCAATATCACTTGTTTTCCATATTAATCTTAAATAGCTTATATAAACATTACTAAGTAACCTATCCCTATCCAATTTTAAGTGCATACTCTTGTCCCCTTCTATAACATTCTAATATTACCTCTTCGTAATAATGTAGGGCCAATTTAGCAATTTTAGAGTCAGAGTATTCTTTTGATGTTCTAAAAGCTCCATCTTTAAATTTCAACCTTAGATTATTGTTCATTATAATATCCCATATCCTATTAGCCCAATCCTCTTCGTTCCCAGTTGTCATATATCCATTAACACCATTCTCCACTACATCCATTACACCTGAAGCTTTAACAGCTACTACAGGGAGCTTTGATGCCATAGCTTCAAGAAGAACTATTCCCTGAGTTTCTGACTTTGACGAAAAAAGAAACAAATCACATGCACCGTAATACTCTTTTATCTTTTTATTATCAACTTTTCCTATAAAGGTAACATTATTATGAAGACCTAATCTCTGAACTCTTTCTTCTAGCTCTTTCTTTAATGGACCATCACCAATAACCACAGTATTAAAGCAATCACCTATTTTATTTTTTAGTTCTAGTAATCCATCTATAAAAAAGTGTAAGTTTTTCTCTTTACTAAGCCTTGAAACAGTACAAAACAAATACTTATTATCTCTAATATACTTATTTCTTACTTCCCTGCTTCCCTTTTTATTTTCATTAAAGTATTCATCTTCTAGTCCAGTTGGTAATATTTCCACCTTACTTTCCGCACCGCTTCGTAACAAATATTCCTTCATTGTTTCAGTAGGTGCAAAGACCAAGTCACACCTATTAACAAAGTTTCTTATTCTATTAGGTACAAATTTTTCTTTACTATAATTTAAAATTTTATCCCCTATTTTATCTCCTCTACTTTCTAATAATTCGAAAGGTTTTAAGAAATGTAGATATTCTTCATACCTTGTATGATAAGTATATACAACTGGAATATTATATTTTTTTCCTAAATACTGAGCTATATTGCCTAATAACATTGGATGATGCACATGTATAATATCAAATTTTAAAGCTTTAAACTTTTTCTCTATTTCCATATCAAATATATTTGGAAGTACAACTCCTCCTGATATTTTTCCTTTTAAGGATTTATATCTTATTACAAATTCCTCATCACACTGATTGTCATAAGTTGGAGCAAATATATAAACTTCATGCCCAAGACTTCTTAAAGACTTAGACAATCTTTCTATTGATATTGGAACTCCTCCAACAAAAGGTTTATAGTTATTTGTTAACATTGCAATTCTCATTTTATCTCCTCCCTATAAAAAAGTTAGTTTTTGAAATACAGCTTCACCAAATATATATCCCGAACCTATAAATATTGAATTCCACACAAATATTCCTAAACTAGCACTCCAAAAATACTTCATAAAATCAATTTTTAGTACTCCAGCTGGAATCTCTATTAATGTCCTTGCCATAGGTATTAGCTTACTTATAAAAACTCCTATGCTTCCCTTTTGTCTTAAATAGTCTAGTTTGCTATTTATCATCTTTTCTTGATTAGGAAACTTCTGTATTAACTTCTTTAAAAATATTTCTCCCCCTATTCTTCCTATGAAATAGAGAACTAAACTGCCCAAAAGTCCAGCTATTACTGATATGAAAATAGCTGTAAAAAAGCTTACTCCTTCATTAGCTGCCCATACACCTGCTAAAGGCATTACTATACCAGCTGCTAAGCCTGGTACATTTAGATATTCAAGAAAAATTATTATAAAGAAAACTATTAATCCATATTGTGAAAAATAATTTGTTAACATTTCAATATTCATAGCTCTTATCTCCTTTTCTTTTGTTATGTCTTTATTGTAAAATTCATTTCTTATATATATCTTGTGAAAATAATAAAGAAAAACTTAAGAGATATTAAAAAAAGTTTAAGGATAATGCTCCAAGTTTTTTTAGGTATAAATGAATAGCAACTTGTAAAAGTTAATATTGAAGTTTTTTTGAAAGGAGATACGAAGATGGCTAATTTAAATCAATTAGAACTACAAAACTTACGTCACTTAATTGGGGCTCATTGTACTATTGAAAAGAAGTTAAACTTCTATGCACAACAATGTACTGACCCTCAACTAAAACAAATGCTTACAAAGGACGCACAAGACGCAAAAACAAATAAAGATAAGTTAATGACTTTCTTAGAATAGGAGGAATAAGAAATGCAAGAAAAAGAAATGATAAGCGATTACCTTGCCGGATTAAATGCTAGTCTAGCAGGATATGGTGGAATAATTGCTCAAACTGAGAACGAACAACTTCGTCAACAAATAATAACTATGAGAAATGCAGACGAAACTCGTCAATACAGCTTATTTAAAATAGCAAAAGAAAAAGGATATTATATTCCTGCACAACCTGCTACACCTGAAGAAATTGCAACTGTTAAACAACAAATGTCTCAAGGTTAATATAAAAGGACTAAATTAAAATAATAAATACTTTAATTTAGTCCATGATATATATATAAATTTTTTTATAACTTTTTTACTTTTCTCAAATTATTATCTACCATCTAAATAGGCAACTGCCGATAGTGATGCTATATTTCCTTCACCCGCAGCTTTAATATATTGATATGGTTTTCCAACACAATCTCCTGCTGCAAAGCATCCTTTTAAATTTGTTCTCATATGATTATCAACCATTATATGTCCATCTATTTCTAGAAGTCCAGGCACAAGTTGAGATGGAGAAATTGCATCCTTCAAAAAAAATACTCCATCGGTATCTATTTTATTACTTTTTAATAATATTTTTTTAACCTTATCATCACCTATAATTTCCATAGGTTTATCTTTTACCACTTCTATATTATTATTAATTCTATATTCTCCATTGTATAATGGAACATAATATACTCTTTTAGCTAATTCAGATACATAATTTGCATCTCTTTCTCCTTCTTCGTTAGATGATACTATTACTACATCCTTTCCACTATAAAGAGGAGCATCACAAGTTGCACAGTATCCTACACCTCTACCTAAAAACTCTAACTCTCCTTTTATAGGCTTGGAAAATTCCACCCCTGTGGCAAGTATTATGGCTCTTGCTTCATACATCTTATCATTTACCATTAGTGCAAAATAATCGCCCATTGAATAAATATTATTTATTCTTTCTTCTGTAATCTCTATTCCCATTGATTTTATATGCTCTCTAAAGGCCATTCCCATTTCTTTACCGCTCATATTAGGAAACCCTAAAAAGTTATTTATCTTAGGTGCTTTCGCTATTTTAGAACTTAAATTATTACTTCCAAATAGTATAAATGATTTATTTCTTATTTTAGCATTTAATGCAGCTGATAATCCTGCAGGGCCTGTCCCAATTATAGCTATATCATAACGTTCCTGCAATTTTTACACTTCCTCTACATAATCATTTGAATAATATTTTCTAATGTTTCTTTAGGTTGAAATCCTACCCTTGTAGCTACTTCTCTTCCATCTTTGAATATCTTTATTGTAGGAACACTTTGAATACCATAATTCATAGCTAATCTCCTACTTTCATCTATATCTACTTTAACTACTTTTATATTTCCCATTTCATTATCTATACTTTCAAGTACTGGTGCAAGCATCTTGCAAGGACCACACCAAGTTGCATAAAAATCAACAATTACCACTCCACTTTGGTTTAAAACTTCCGAATTAAATTCTCTTGTATTTATATTTCTCATTATTTTATATCCTCCTAATTAATATACTTCTATAAACTCTCTTATTAATATTTATATGAAATAAATGTTAATTAGGCACCTATAAAAAATATATATTTATAACTTATATTCCATAACTTTATTTCTTTCAACCATTCCTATGCTTTCATAAAAATTTATTGCTTCTTTATTAAAGGACCATACCATAAGCTCTAAACTTACAACTCCCTTTTCTCTTAACCTAAAGTTAAAATTCACAAAAAAACCAATTGGCTAAAAGCCAATTGGTTCTCTTTACTTATTAACAACATATAAGAATTAAATTTTGAATAATATTTTAACTACTTCTTATTTGCTTCATTCCAATCTTTAATAAATCTTTCAATTCCACTATCAGTTAATGGATGTTTAATTAAATTATCAATAACCGTTGGTGGTACTGTAGCTATATCTGCTCCAGCTTTTGCTGCTTCAATAATATGAATTGGATGTCTAACAGATGCAGCTATTATTTCAGTATTAATTGAGTGAATATTAAAAATATCACTGATATCATTAATTAAAATCATTCCATTAGATCCTATATCATCTAATCTTCCAAGGAAAGGTGACACATAGGTTGCACCTGCTCTTGCTGCTAATAGTGCTTGAGTAGCTGAAAATATTAAGGTTACATTAGTTTTTATATTTTTTTTTGAAAGATATGAAACAGCCTTTAACCCATCCTTTGTCATTGGAATTTTCACTACAATGTTTTTATGAATTTTTGCTAATTCTTCTCCTTCCTTAATCATGTTTTCATAATCTAAACTTATTACTTCTGCACTTATAGGACCATCAACAATATTTACAATTTCAGAAATAACCTCATGTATATCTCTTTTTTCTTTCGCAATTAAAGATGGATTAGTAGTAACTCCTGCGATAATCCCTAATTCATTAACTTCTTTTATATCTTCAACATTTGCAGTATCTAAAAAAAACTTCATATATATCCTCCTACTTACCATTCAAACAAGTTATATCCTAAGCTCCTATTAACATACTTTAATCCCTGTCTCTCATAATACCTAAATAGATAATTATTATTTTCGACTGCATTTAATCTTAAAATTTTATTATGAGCCTTTGATATTTCTTTTGCATAATTTACTAATTTTTCACCATAACCTTTGCCCCAGTTATTATCACTAATAACTAGTCTATGTATAAAATAAGCCCCACTACAATCTGTCCACAATTTATAGTCAATGTCTTCCTCCTTACCGAAGGACATTGAACCAACTATATTATTAAAATCATCCACTAACACATATAGCTTTTTTCTTTTGAAATCTTCTTCACAAATACTTATATTATAAATATTTAAAAATCTTTCCCACTGTGCTATTCCTCTAGACTGTAAAAGCTTTGCAGCCTTAAAAATCATACTTTCTACTTGGATAATTTCTTCTTTTTTAGCTAGCCTTATTTCCATTTTTCTATAATAATATTACTGATAATATAAGTGTTGCTGCAACTCCAACTAAAACCGGAACCGAAGTACGTTTTACAATTTGCATTGGGTTTGTACCTGTTATTGAACAAACTACTATTATACATGCTGCTACTGGAGAAATTGATCTAACTAGGTTTGCTACCATTTGCATTGGTAAAGCTATCATAGGTCCAGAAACTCCAACTGCTGCTGCAAGTTCAGGAATCATTTCTACTGAAGCATAGAACACTGATAACCCTCCACCACTGATTAATCCAATTAAGAATGTAACTCCACTAAATGCAAGCATTAATATTGTTCCTGCACCATGAAGATTTTGTACTGAATTTGTAATCATATCTACAACACCTAAAGCCTTTAATCCATCAACAAGAAGTGATGCTGCAACAAGTAATGATACAACCATAGCAAGGCCACTACCCATACCTTTAAAGAACTCATTTATATCATTAGAAACCTTGACAAAATCTTTCTTTCTAATAAGCTCTAGAATTACTGCAACTATTAATGATATAAATGCGATACTTACTAGCCCAATTTGTACTTCCTTCATAAAGATATTAAAGAATAATACTAAAATTAGTGGTAAGATTGGTAAAATTGCATAATACTTTGGTGGTAAATTATCATTTAACTTAGCTAATTTACTTTCATCAATCTTTACCTCATTAGATAAGGATTGCTTTTTATCTAAATGTTTTTGCCAGAAGTAATGCGCAACTGCCATAATTATTAAAGAAGGTATAGAAACCTTTGCATGAGCTATAACATAATCCATAATATTCATTCCAAAAGTTTCAGCTGCAAGTACATTATCAGCTCCTAATGGAGTTGGCATTATTGTAGCTGTGGTTGCAATAACTGCACCAGCAGTTAAAGGTGTAACACCTACCTTTGTTAATACAGGATATAGCGTAGCCATAAGTAATACCGCTAAACTCGAAGCACTTGGTACTACTAGAGATAATAAATTACCTAATAAAAATATTACTGGAACAATAACATATTTTGATTTAATCTTTCCTAATGGTTTTGTCATAATATCAACTGTAACTTCATTTGCACCTATTAAGTTCATATAACTAGAAAAACCAAATAATGTCATAATAGTTAAACCTATGTTACCTAAATTTTTCAGAAATGATATTTCTATTTTTTTAAAAGGGTCTAACCATACAATTCCTGTAGTTTCTTCAGGCGATAAAATTGGATGACCTAAAATAACTGCTGCAAAAAGTAATATAATTCCTCCAACTGCTAAAGCAATTGTTGCATTATACTTCTTGTAAATTAAATAACCTACACCTAAAACAACTAATAAAGCGATAATAATCTCTAACATTTACAATTCCTCCTATGTAAAAAATTTATATATTAATATTTTTGAAAATATTTAACATCCATTCTCTAAATTCTTCTACATTAATTTCAGTACAGAATGTAGCATTATTGGGCTTATTATAAGTTCCTTTAAAATCAACAACCATAAATCCTGATGTATATTCTCCAGCAGTTTCTACATCGACAAAAGTCTCAACTTTTTCAAATAACTCTGGCTTGTCTAAGTATGCTATAGTTGTTAAATCATGCATCTTTAAACCGCCCTTAGATACACTTCCTCCTCTATAGTGATTAAACATTGAGTAGAACATATCTCCTACTTTGTTCATTACTTTTAGTTTATTTATTGTTTCTAAATCTAAAGTAGCTACTGATGTAACATCTAATGAACAAACTACTATTTTAACTTTAGATCCAAATACAATCTTTGCAGCTTCTGGGTCTACATATATATTAAACTCAGCAGCTGGAGTATGGTTTCCTCTTCCAGATGATCCTCCCATTAAAACTATTTCTTCAATATTTTCTTTAACTTCTGGATAAGTAGTTAATAATAATGCAATATTAGTTAAAGGTCCAATAGGCACTAATGTAACTTTTTCTTTGGAATTTAAAATTACATCCCTCATTGCATCTACTGAATTCTTTTCAATTATTGTTCTTGTTGGTTCTGGGAAATCATACCCTGCCATTCCTGTTTCACCATGAATATTACTGCAATGCTCAACTTCCCTGGTTAAAGGTTTACACGAACCTTGTGCAACTGGTATATCTTTTCCAAAAAACTCTACTAATTTTAAGGCATTGTTAGTAGTATAATCAATAGAAACGTTTCCAGCAACAGTAGAAATTAATTTCACATCAACAGAGTTACTAAATACTGCAGCTGCTATGGCAACCGCATCATCAATTCCTGGGTCTGTATCAATAATTATTGGTCTTTTGTTAATCATAATCGTCATCCTCTTTCCCTTATTTATTTAAAATATTCATTTACTTCTTTTAGTGTAGGCATTCCTGATTGAGCACCTAATTTTCTTACTGATAAAGAAGCTGCTATTCCTGCAAATCTTACTGCTTCTTCAATCCTAAAGTCATTTGCTACACAACGAGCAAGAGCTCCATTAAAAGTATCACCTGCTCCAGTAGTATCTACTACATTAACCTCTATTGCATCTATAGTAATAACTTCTCCATCCTTCACATAGGAAGATCCTTGCTTACCACGTGTTACTATTAAATTGCAACTATTATCTTCTTGCCATTTTACCATGCTTTCCTCTAGTTCTTTACCATTCTTAAAAGTTTGTCCACAGATTATCTCAAATTCAGTTTCATTAGGTGTAATAAAATCTACATTATCAATTATTTCTTTAGATAATGTTTTTACAGGTGCTGGATTTAGTATGGTTTTAACACCATGCTTCTTTGCTATTTTAAGAGTATACTCAACAGTTTCCATAGGAATTTCTAACTGCGTTATTACAACATCTGCATCCTTTATTACCTCTTCATAGTTTTTAATTAATTCTATATCACAAAAATCATTTGCTCCAGGTATCACCACTATAGAATTGTCTTCAGGTGTCTTAAATATTGTAGCTAGTCCAGTAAATGCACAATTATCTTCCCTAACACTCTCTACGTTAACACCGTCTTCCTTTAAATGCTTTAAAATTTTTTCACCAAATGTATCTTTACCAACACATCCTATGATTTTCACATTATCTTCTAGCCTTGAAGCCGCTACTGCTTGATTAGAACCTTTCCCACCAATAAAGTAACTCATCTTATTACCCTTTATAGTTTCTCCAACTTTTGGCATTCTTTCAACTTCCATCACCAGGTCCATATTAAGGCTTCCTACTACTACTACCTTCTTCATTTCTACCTCCAAATAGTAAACCGTTTAAATATTAGCGTTTTATTTTTACAAACATAGTAACTTCAATACCTAACAAACTTTTAACTCAAACAAATAACTCCAATGTGTAACCGGTTATATACATATATTATCATGGTGTTTTTTTCTTGTCAACCTGTTATGTAAACAAATACATACTTTTTTTGCATAAAAAAAAGACAGCGTAAACCACTGCCCATCTATCCTATAGTAGATACTCTTTTTATTAACTTAGCATTTAGTTTTATTTTTTCTTTTGATATATCCTCGTTTCCCTCTATCTTTTTTAACAACAATTCTACACCCTTTTGTCCGTATTCATACATTGGCTGAGCTATAGATGAAATTTCTAAGTAATTTATATTAGACTCTAACCCATCATAACCTATTAATTTAATATCTTTTCCAAGCTCATACCCCATCTCTCTTAATGCTTTATAAGATCCTATTGCTAAAATATCATTTCCAGCAAATATACCATCAATGTTATTTTCCTCTTGAAGAAGTTCCTTAGTAGCGCTATATCCTCCCTTTAAAGAAAACTCATCAACTTTAACAAAATCTGATCTAAATAGGTTCTCTTCTTTTAGTACTTCTTTAAAACCATTAAATCTTTCTTCTAAAGCTTCAATATACATAGGCCCTGTTATATGTGCAATATTTTTGCATCCACACTCTATAAGGTGCATTGCTGCATTTCTTCCACCATCTTTATTATCTCCTGTTATAGAAGGTATTTCATAATTAGTGAATTCTTTATCTAATACAACTAAAGGCATACCCCTATCTATTAAAGCTAATAATTCTTCAGGTGTGGCGGTATAAGAACAAATCATAATTCCATCTACTTGTTTGTTAAACAACATCTCATAATATTGTCTTTCTTTTTCCCTACTATTGTCAGTATTACAAAGAATTAAATTATATCCTAATTTATTTGCAGTGTCCTCTGCTGCTCTTGCCACCTCTGGAAAGAATGGATTTAATATATTAGGAATAATTAGTCCTATTGTTTTTGATTTTTTTCCTGCTAATCTTCTAGCAACATCATTTGGTGTATAATTTAACATTTTCATTGCATTTAAAATAGCTTCTTCAGTTTCTTTACTTACATAACCCTTTTTATTTATAACTCTAGATACTGTAGCTACCGATACTCCTGCCAATTTCCCCACATCTCTTATTGTAGCCATTTCACTCACCCTCTTTCCTAAAAATTCTATATTAATAAAGAGTTACTTGTCAATAATTTTAACTTTTTACTTGACAGAAACATTTTTTTCTTTTAAATTATGTTTATCAATACAAACAACAAACTTTTCTAACTTAAGCAAATTACTTACAAACTAAAAAGGTAGGTGAATTGCTTAATCTTAAGCATATATTTATGAAAAATCAAAATTTAAATACTATCTGCAAAACAATTCGTACAGATATTATAAAATCTATCGCAAGCGCTTCATCTGGACATCCAGGTGGTTCTCTTTCAGCAGTAGAAATCCTAACAACTCTATATTTTGAAGAAATGAATATAGTCCCTTATAATCCTAACAAACAAGATAGAGATAGATTTGTTCTTTCAAAAGGACACGCTGCTCCTGTTTTGTATGCAACCTTAAGTAATAGAGGATTCTTTTCAAGAGAAGAACTAATCAATTTACGTTCATTAGGTTCAAAACTACAAGGACATCCAAATATGAATTATGTTCCTGGAGTAGATATGTCTACAGGTTCCCTTGGACAAGGTATATCAACAGCTGTAGGTATGGCTTTAGGAAACAAAATAGATAACTCATCCAATAGAGTATATTGCCTTTTAGGTGATGGAGAACTAGAAGAAGGACAAGTTTGGGAAGCAGCTATGTGTGCAAGCCACTATAAATTAGACAATTTATTAGCAATTGTTGACTTTAATGGTCTTCAAATTGATGGAAACATTACAGATGTAATGAATCCTACCCCAATAGATGAAAAATTTAAAGCTTTTGGGTGGAATGTACTTACTGTTGACGGTCATGATATAGATGCTCTTTTAAATTGTTATGAAGAGGCAAAAAACTTTAAAGGAGCGCCTACTGTAATTATTGCAAGAACTATAAAAGGAAAAGGGGTTTCATTTATGGAAAACCAAGCTGGATGGCATGGTGCTGCCCCTAATAAGGAGCAGGTTGAACTTGCATTAAAAGAAATAGAGGAGGCTTTATAATGTCTAAAATTGCAACAAGAGAAGCTTATGGTAAAGCTTTATCTCAACTTACTAAAGAAAATAAAAATATAATTGTATTAGATGCTGATCTATCTAAATCTACAAAAACATGTGATGTAAAAGCTTCTTCACCAGAGTCTTTCTACAATATGGGTATTGCTGAAGCAAATATGGTTGGCGTGGCAGCAGGATTAGCCTCTACAGGTAAAATAGTTTTTGCAAGTAGTTTTGCTATGTTCTTAGCCGGACGTGCTTTTGAACAAATAAGAAACTCAGTAGCTTATACTAACTTAAATGTAAAGCTTTGTGCTACTCATTCTGGAATTTCTGTTGGAGAAGATGGTGCATCACATCAAGCTATTGAAGACCTTGCTTTGATGCGTTCTATTCCTAATATGAAAGTTTTCTCACCTTGCGATGAAAAGGAAACTGAAGAAATTATAAAGTATGTAGCAAACTGTGATGGCCCATGCTATGTACGTTTAGGTCGTTTAGCAGTAGATAGCGTAAATTCATCTAACTATAAATTTGAGTTTGGTAAGGGTGTAACTTTAAGAGAAGGTAATGATTGTACTATAATTACTACAGGTTCAATGGTACAAGTATCTTTAGAAGCACAACAAAAATTAAAAGCTGAAGGTATCAATGTAAGAGTAATTAATCTTCATACCATAAAACCAATTGATACTGAAATCATTCTTAAAGCGGCAAAAGAAACTGGAAAAATTGTAACAGTAGAAGAACATAATGTTGTTGGAGGACTTGGTTCTGCTGTTTCAGAAGTTATATGCGAAAACCACCCTTCATTAGTAAAAAAAATTGGAATAAATGATATTTTTGGACAAAGCGGAAAACCTGAAGAATTATTCAAGGAATACGGCTTAACATCGGATAAAATTGTTAAAACAATTAAATCAATAATATAGTTTTTTCCACCTCACACATATTAAATAACCACAAATTTAAAGGGACAGTATCAAAATAAATTTGATGCTGTCCCTCTATTCTATCGCCTAACATTTTAATAATATTCTTATTTAGTAGTGAACAATCCATATCATCATCCAATGTTGAATTTCTTATAGCCAAAGCTATCTCCTTTTTATCGTAGCGATCAAACTCTTCAGCTCTCAATTTAATTTTATCTTCCATGATAAATCCCTCCAAAATTTATTTTCAAATAAAATATATGCATTTTTAGAATTTATCTCATAAAAACCCCTTCAAACCCGCATTTTTACTATAACTTCTTAAGTTCTTAAAAACTTAAGAACTTAACAACTTATCTTTTTGCATATAGAATTTATAGAAAAAAACAATTTGGAGGCTTGAAATGCCAAGAAGAAAAAATAAGAGACTCCACCTATAGATGGAGAATTTTTTGAGGTCCGTAGATCTTATTCCTTCAGAAAATCTACGCTAATAAAGCTTAATCAGATTAAAGGTACAAGCCCTAACTACAATATCTATATGAACACTATTATTGATAGTGCTATCTGCTTTTATTATGATCATGTAATGAAAAAAAGTTGAGAATAGACTCTCAACTTTTTTCTATTAAGTAACTTTTTAGTGTACAATTTCTTAGAATTGCGCACTAAAAAATACCGCATATCCATTTTGAATAATACGGTACTGTTATTAATTAAATATTTAATTTTATCTTCGTAATACTTTAAAACAAAGCCTTAAATTAATACAGATTAAAATGATTTAATAGAAGTCGCAATACATTTGAACATACATAAATCATCGCAAATATTTTTGCCTTTGCATAGTTTTTACTTTTTAAACCAATCAAAAAATAGACAATCATTGCAATAAATGCAACGAGGATAACAATAGCAAGTGAGTATCTAAATAGCTCTTGAATACTAACAGTCATTTTATTATATCCCCCCTATTCAATTATACATAAATAATACACTTACGAGTTGATTATAACATATTTTGTAAATACCGTGCTGTTCAATTTTTAAAGATTACTTAGTTCTCACTTTCTACATATTATCTACAAATATAAAAAAGGTGGAGTGGACATTTATTTTGCTTGTTCTATCGCTACGCTCCAAGTCACATCAAAACAAATATCACCCCACTAATACTACAGGTATTGTAGGAACACTTTGAATACCATAATTCATAATCAAGAATTACCACTCCACTTTGGTTCTTGACTTATCTATTCTAAATCATCTATTACTATTTTTATTTTCCATCTTTCTTTAACACTCTGACATTATCCGTCATAATATACATCATAAAGCATCTTTAGTAATCATTAAGGAGAGGACATACGAACATGAGAAAAAAGTCAAAACTAGCAATTTTCTTGGCACTTGTTTTTACCATTAGTTGTTCTTTTATTGGTTGTGGCAAGAAAGAAGAAAAATCAGAGCTACAAAAAGTTCGTCTTAACGAAGTAGTTCGTTCTGTATTCTACGCTCCAATGTATGTTGCTATAAGCGAAGGCTTCTTTGAAGAGGAAGGACTAGAAATAGATCTTTCAACTGGACAAGGAGCGGACAAAGTTATGCAAAATGTGCTTAGCAACAACGCCGACATTGGTTTCTGTGGACCTGAACAAGTAATTTACATCTATAATCAAGGAAGAGAAGATTACCCAGTACTATTTGCACAACTTACTCAAAAAGATGGTTCCTTCCTAGTTGGAAGAAATGGTGAAGAAAACTTCACTTGGGAACAACTAAAGGGTAAGAAGTTAATAGGCGGTAGACCTGGTGGCGTTCCTGAAATGGCACTTGAATATGTTATGAGGAACCATGGTATTATCCCTGGAAAAGATGTAGAAATGGTAACTAATATTGATTTCACTGCTACTGCTGGTGCATTTAAAGCTGGAAGTGGGGAATATGTAGCTCTATTCGAACCTACAGCTTCAATGCTAGAAAAAGAAGGTAGTGGAAAGATTGTTGCTTCAATAGGTAACGACTCTGGGAAACTTGCTTATACTTGTTTCTTCTCAACAAAATCCTATATGGATAAAAATCCAGAAACAATAGAAAAATTCACTAGAGCTATCTATAAAGGACAACAATGGTTCCAAAGCCATTCAACTGAAGAAGTAGCTGATTCAATTATATCTTTCTTCCCTGGAACTGATAGAGACATTATGATTAAGGTTATCGATAACTACAAAGAAATCGATGCTCTTGCTTCAGATCCAACATTAAACGAAGAAGATTTAACTAAATTAATGGATGTTATTCAATCCTATGACGCATCACTTATACCTTCTAGACCTGAATATAAAACAATAGTAAATAACTCTTTTGCTGAAAAAATAGTAAATGAAAAATAGTAGAAATACAGGACGAACAAGTGTGGATGATGGAAGCCTTAATTTTAAGGCTTCCCACATCACATACAGGATAATCCACCTATATACATAAAATAAAAAGGTGGTGATTAGATGTCTTTGCTTGAAATTCAAGATATATCTATGAATTATCATTCCTTAAAAGGAGAGACAAAAGCATTAACTAATATAAATTTTGATGTAAGTAATGAAGATTTTATTTGTATACTCGGACCTTCTGGTTGTGGAAAATCCACTCTTTTAAATATACTATCTGGAATATTAGAACCTTCTAGTGGAATAGTACTTTATAACGGTGAGGATATTCATAAAAACTTAAATAAAATTGGGTACATGTTTCAAAAGGATCATTTATTTGAATGGGAAACCGTTTGGACAAATGTAACTTTAGGATTAAAAATAAAGAAACTTATGACCCCAGAAAATATAGAAAGGGTTGAACAACTATTAAAAGATTATGACCTTCTAAAGTTTAAAAAACATTATCCTAGAGAACTTTCAGGTGGTATGAGACAAAGAGTTGCTTTAATTAGAACCCTTGCTTTAAATCCTGATGTATTATTTTTGGATGAACCGTTTTCTGCTTTAGATTACCAAACACGATTAAAAGTTTGTGATGATGTAAGCTCTATAATAAAAAAAGAGAAGAAAACAGCAATTATGGTTACTCATGATATAAGTGAAGCAATTTCTTTAGCAAATAGAGTTTTAGTTTTAGCCAAAAGACCTTCTACTATAAAAATTGATGTTCCTATGGAATTTGCAAATAAAGATGCCACCCCTTTCCAAAGAAGAAAAGAGCCTGAATTTAAAGGCTATTTCAATTCATTATGGAAGGAGTTGGATGGATAATGAGTAAGGAACATGAAATATACGTTAAGAAGGTTAAACGTGATAAATTAAAAGTTACTCTTTTTAGAATACTAATTCTTCTTGGTTTTATAGTACTATGGGAATTAGCAGCAGATATGAAGTGGATTGACCCATTTTTAACTTCAAGTCCTAGTAGGATGTTTAAATCATTCCTATCTTTCTATGAAGATGGAACTATACTAAGACACATTTGGGTTACATGTTATGAGACTATATTAGGATTTTCACTGGGCACTATTTTAGGCACTATAATTGCTATAGTTCTTTGGTGGTTCCCATTCACAGCTAAGGTATTAGATCCTTATCTAGTTGTATTAAATGCTCTACCAAAGGTTGCTTTAGCACCTATTATAATATTCTGGGTCGGTAATGGTACTAGCGCTATAATTGTAATAGCACTTTTAATATCTATTGTAACCACTATAATAAGTGTATTCACAGGATTCCAAGAAGTAGATAGAGAGAAAATTCTATTAATGAAAACATTCCAAGCTAATAAAATACAAATTTTAAGATATTTAATTATACCTTATACTATTCCTGTGTTAATATCAGCTTTAAAGATTAATGTAGGCCTATCTTGGGTTGGTGTAATTATGGGTGAATTCCTAGTTGCAAGAGAAGGACTTGGCTTCCTAATTGTTTATGGTGGTCAAATCTCCCAATTAGATATGGTAATGATGAGTATAGTACTACTTTCAATAATTGCATTCTTAATGTATAAATTGGTTGCTATTATAGAAAAAAAATATATTAAAGAATCTTAATTCTTTAAAGTAATAGGCTATGAGAACTTCTCATAGCCTATTACTATTTCTTTTCAATTGTTTGATTTATAATACTTTTCATTTGATCCTTTGATAAAGCTCCACTTACATAGCCATATACTTTTCCATCTTTATCAATCATAAAAGTAGTTGGAAGTGATCTTATATAATACTTTCCAAATACATCCCCACTTTCATCAAAAACTGTAGGAAAAGTATACCCATTACTATTTATAAATTCCTTTATACCAGAAATACTTTTTTCTTGCCCTCCAGGCTGAGCTACCCCTAATATCACAACATCACCTTTATTATAATTGTATTCCTTATAAAGCTCTTCTATATTAGGCATTTCCATTTTACAAGGAGGACACCAAGTTGCCCAGAAATTAAGAAATACTACCTTTCCTTTATAATCTGATAACTTATGAGTATTTCCATACTGGTCAACTAGTTCAAAGTCAATTGCATCTGGTGCTTCTTTCTCATCTTCTTCACTATCACTTTCTTTTTCTTCATCTTTAGACTGCTCCTGTTTAGCGCTCTGATTATTTCCAGTTGAACTTAAATATCCTGTTATGTTATTTACCCATCCAGTGAAGGTCATCACACCCATTATAATCATAATTACACCACCAGCTTTTATTGTGTACTTCATTATCTTCTTATTCTTCTTAATAAAGTTTAAGGCTTGTGTAGTGAATATACCTAATAATAAAAATGGTATTGTAAATCCTACTGTATACAATAATACCAATAAATTTCCTAAAGCAGCATTTTTAGCACTAGAAGCTAAAATTAATACTGATGATAGCGCTGGTCCCACGCAAGGTGTCCATGCAAAACTAAATGTAAATCCCATTATATATGCCATTAAAGGATTTATCTTCTTACCTCTTAAATTAAGATTTATCTTTCTCTCTCTTTGAAGGAACTTAAAATCAAATATTCCAATTTGGTATAGTCCTAAAACTATAATTATAATTCCTGAAATTTTACTAAATAAGGCTTTATTTGTATTAAAGAACTTTCCTAAAGAAGTGAATGATATACCTAACACAAAAAAGGCTGTTGAAATTCCTAATATAAAGAATATTGTGTGAAACAACACCTTTTTTCTTACATATGTTATACTTCCATCTTCATTTTCTTTCTTTGCATTACCTGCTAAATAACTAATATAAATAGGTATTAAAGGTAAAACACAAGGTGATAGAAATGATAATCCCCCTTCTAAAAATACTAGTAAAAAACTTATATTCTCTATCGATGATAATCCGTCAAACATTTTAATACTCCTTTATTTGCATTTTAAATTTGCTTCTCCCCATACTATCATTCTTTCTATTATATCAAGTAGCTCTAATCCATTATTACTTAGGTAATAATAAGACTCCACATTATTATTTATTTCCTGCTTTTCATTAACAAGTATATTATTATCTATAAGTAAATCTAGTTGTTGAGATAGTACTTTTCTACTACATCCTTCTAAATACTTTTGAATCTCACTAAATCTTTTTTTATCTTCTCTTAGAAACCATATTATATTAAATACCCACTTTTTCCCTAATATATTTGATAAAGCTTCAATAGGACACTTAAATTTATTATTATCCATACTTTGTTCATCTCCTATCTTATATATAGCTTGTTTTTAAGTATAACAATAATTATTTATACTATCAATTAGTAACTTTTAAGTAACTAAAACCTACGACTATATATAGACCTAATTAACTGTTTTCTGCGTTTTTTCGCAGTTTACATTTATTTTCATAAATGATAAATTAAAAGAGATATAAAATAGGAGGCGAATTATGAAACTATTTAGAGAAGCAATTGTAATATTCGGAATTTATCTAATGGGTGAACTAATATCTGGACTTTTAAACCTCCCTATACCTGGAAATATTCTAGGGATGCTAATTTTATTATTACTTTTATGCACAAAAGTAATAAAACTAGAACAGATTGAAACTGTATCAACATTTCTTTTAGATCATCTAGCATTTTTCTTTATCCCTGCTGGCGTAGGCCTTATGACATCTGTTGGAGTTATAAAAGATACTTGGCTAAAACTAATAATAGTATGTATATTAACCACTTCAATAGTAATAGCTAGTACAGGATTAATAGTTAAATTTGTATCTAGAAAAGTTAGTAATAATAAAGGATGTGAAGTAGATGAGCATAATAACTAATAATATTTTATTTGGTATAGTACTTTCACTGGTTGCCTTTGAAATAGGGTTATACATATATAGAAAGACAAACATTCCACTATTTAACCCATTACTTATTGCAATAGGAATTGTAGTAGCATTCTTACTTGCTTTTAATATTGACTTTGACACATATAATCAAGGTGGAAAATTTATAAATATGTTCCTTGGACCATCAACCGTAATACTTGCAGTGCCCCTATATAAACAATTAGATTTATTAAAGAAACATTCTTTATCAATCTTTCTTGGAGTACTTCTTGGATCTATTATAGGAATATTTGCAGTAATAGGACTTTCTTATTTCTTAGGATTAGATGCTTCAATAATAAAGTCACTATTACCTAAGTCAGTTACAACTCCAATAGGAATTGAACTTTCTAATCAATTAGGAGGTATTTCTTCAGTAACTGTTCTTGCAATAATTCTCTCTGGAATAATTGGAGCAGTTATGGGCCCTACAATTTGTAAAATATTTAAAATAAAAGACAGTGTGGCAGTTGGAATTTCCCTAGGAACAGCTGCTCATGCAGTGGGTACTACTAAAGCTTTAGAAATAGGTGAAACAGAAGGTGCTATGAGTGGTCTTTCAATTGGAGTTGCTGGAATAATGACAGTATTTATTGCTCCATTAGCCTACAATATATCTTTATATATTCATAGCTTAATAAAATAAGAGGAGAGCTTTGCCTTTGCAAAGCTCTCCCCTTTTATTTATAAATACATTATTAAATAGCATTTTTTACAACACTAATTATCTTATCATAACTTGGTTCGTTAGCTACTTCATCCAAATATTCTACAAATATAACTTTATTATTTTCATCTACTACAAAGGAAGCTCTTGTTAATAATCCTAGCTCTTTTATATAAGTTCCTGTTGTATCTCCAAAACTTCTATACTTATAATCAGATAAAGTTGTTACTCTATTAATTCCAGCTGCTCCACACCATCTTGCCTGAGCAAATGGTAAATCCATTGAAACAGTGTAACAATGTGCATTTGGCAGGCTTTCAATTTCTTTATTAAACCTTCTAACTTCAGTATCACAAACAGGAGTATCAATTGATGGCACAGATAATATTACTCTAATACCATTTGTCTTTGTTAATTCAACTTCATTCAAATCATTTCCAACGAGAATACAGCTCTTTAATGTATCTCCAACTGATAACTGATTACATTCAAGAGTTATATCAGTTCCTTTAAAAGTTATTTTTTTCATTTATCTCACCTCATAAATAAATTTCCCTATCGAAAAAACATTATTCAAAAAAGAGAAATTGCAAAACAATTTCTCTTAAATAAATTCTATCTCCCAATTATATCTTCCAGTTTCTTCATTCTTAATATATTTAAAATAAGCTGAGAAAGTATTTCCCTTTTTACTCTTCAAATTCCTAAATCCAACCTTACCATTTTGAAGAAGAAGCTTCACCATCTCTTTAGTAACTTGTTTTCCAAAGGAAGCAATATACTTATCATCTTTCCAGATAGTAAACTTACATCCATTTTTCCAGTTAGTACATCCAAATCCCTTTTCTCCTTCTATAACTGGATTTCCACAAGTCGGACATCTTCCTACAACTTCTTTTCCTTCTGGCGCTTCAACCTTAAACTTTGATAATGCTCCCGTATCATTCTTTATCTTATCAACAGCAGTTTCAGTGAAATTACAAATTAAATTCATAAAATCAGATTTTTCAAATCTTCCTTTTTCTATATCTGATAATGTCTTTTCAAGTCTTCCTGTATACTCAAGGTCAAGAAGCTCCTTAACAGGAAATATTTCAACCATTGTCCTTCCAAGTTCTGTGCAAGTAAGACTTTTTCCTTTAGTTTTTATATATCCTATATCCTTAAGCTTTTTAATGGTTTCTGCTCTAGTAGCTGGAGTACCTATACTAAAACCACTTAAGATAGAAGCCATCATTTCCTCTGAATCTTCTTTGTCCTCCACACCTTTACCACAGGTTTCCATGACTCTTAACAGGGTTTTTTCTGTATGATATTTAGGCGGCTTTTTAGTAACTTTACCTATTTTATTAGCTACAAAATGGACATTTTCATCCTTATTTACCATTGGAAGAATTGTATCCTTTGTATCTATCTTCTCTACCTTTCTCCAACCTTCTACTAGTTGAACCTTACCCTTAGCTATAAATTCGCCCTTTACCTCTGGGTTTTCAGCCTTTAATGTAATCTTAGTTTCTTCAAATTCTGCTATTGGCATAAATTGCATTATAAATCTATTTTTAATTGCATTATATACAATCTCTTCATCCTTACTAAGTCCATTAGGCTTTATATAAGTTGGAGTTATAGCACTATGGCTTTCTACTTTAGAATTATCAAATACCCTTTTTGATTTTACAAACTTAATTTCATTTTCATAAGGTAAACCAGCCTTTAATGTATTTAATACCTTTCTAGCTCTATCCTCTAAACTTTCTTCAAGAACAACTGAGGCTGTTCTTGGATAAGTTGTAAACTTCTTTTCATAAAGGCTTTGAGCCACCTTTAAAACCTTATCTGATGTCCAACCCTTATATTTGCTTGTTATATAACCTTGAAGATTTGAAAGATTAAATAAGTAGGGAGGATATTCCCTCTTCTTCTCTGTTTGTTTATCAATAACCTTAGCATCTGTCCCATCTAATAATGGTACAATATTATCTAGTGCCTTCTTATCTTCAAATTTTTCAGATTCCTTTTCATAATATAAAGCATCAAATTCTTCATTTCTTGAAGTTTTAAATGTTGAAGTTAATTTATAATAGCTTGTTGCCTTAAAGTTTTCTATTTCAAGGTCCCTATCATAAATTATTTTTAATGTTGGAAGTAAAACTCTTCCTATATTTAAAGTTTTATTTTTCTCAAAATTGTATTTCAAAGTAGTTACTGAAGTAAGATTTATACCTATAATCCAGTCTGTCCATTGCCTACCTATCCCTGCATCTTGAAGTGACTTCATTTCAATATTATCTTTAAGTGCAGCCATGCCCTTCTTAACTTCATCTGGAGTCCATTCGTTAAGTAATAATCTATAAATTGGTTTCTGAACATTTAAATATCCAAAGAGTTCATCTGCTATTACTTGACCTTCTCTATCAAAATCCGTTGCAGAAACCACACCATCAACATCACTTCTATTAATAAGGGAGCTTATTATATTAATTTGTTTTGCAGCCCCTTTATCTTCGGCGCTTCTATTTACATTGTCACACTTTACCTTATACTTAAACTCTTCAGGAATAAAAGGGAATTTCTCCATTCGCCACCCCTTCATATTCTCATCATAATCTTTGGCATCATAAAGTTGAAGCAAATGACCAAAAGCCCATGTTATATAAAATCCTTCACCCTCGAAATATCCATCTTTTCTCTTTTTTATATTAAGGGCATCTGCTATATTTTTAGCTACAGATGGTTTTTCTGCAATAATTACCTTACTCATATAACAATCCTTTCTAAATCAAAAAAATAGGCAACTTAACTTATGTAAGTTAATATGCCTATTCTTATTATACTATAATTTATCTTAATCTGACAAACTCACTCTAAATCTTTCAATATGAAGAGCTAAATATGCAATTTCCTCTTCACTTACCTTTACAGCTAAATAGTCTTGAATTATAAGTGCAACTTCTTTTGCTACCTTATATGATTCTTTATATCTAATTTTTATAACGTCTGATAAATCATTATGAATCTTTGCTTTATTCATAATTCTTTCTATTGCAAATCTAATATGAGTAATAAATCTTGTATAATCAAGAGATTTTCTATCTATAGTTAAATTTAACCTTTCTTCTATATGCTTTATAATATTTCCACTTAAATAACTATACTTTACAGTATTTGATAGTTTTCCATTGTTTAATGCTGAGTGTATATGTAGTGCAATAAATCCAACCTCTCCTTCTGGAATTGCTATATTCATTGCCTTCCCAACTCTATCGGCTACTATTTTAGCTAATTCATACTCCTTTGGATAAAAACTTTCTATCTCTGCTAAGAATGGATTTACTATCTCTTCTTTATTTTTAAGTCTTTTCACTGCAAAATGAAGGTGATCTATTAGACTTACGTGAATCTTTTCATTTAATTCACCTTCCACCTTTTTTGAAATCTCTACAATAGCTTCTTCACAAACTGCAAAAAACTCATTATCAACCTTCTCTACTATCCTTTTTAAATTCTTAGCATTACCTTCATCTTCAATAGAGAATATCTTTTCTACAAAAGTATCCTTACTTATAATTTCTCCAAACTTTTTACCAAAACCTATTCCCTTAGCAAAGATTATTTTCTCTTTACCATCCACTTTTACCAAGGCAAGGTTATTATTAAAAGCTCTAGTTATGACTGCATCTTTAGCTAATACCCTACTCATATTATCCTCTCTTTCTAAAAATAACTTTAATGAAAATACATTTTTAGACTTTATATCATCGTATATAATATCATTTTCACATTATCATGTAAACATTCAATGCTTATATATTATTATACTAAAATTTCATCAAAACAAAAAAAGCGCCAACTACCCCTAATTGATAGCTGATGCCTTTTTGTAACACGCCATTATAAACTAACCATATTAAACTATATTTAATATTATCACATTCATACACTTGAATCAATAATCACCTATATATACATTTCATTTTTCCACCAAACAAAATAATTTAATACACCTGCAAATATTAACCAAGCCATATAAGGTATAAATAAAAATCCTGCTATCTTATCTAGTTTGATAAATTTAACAAATGTAATCCCAACAAATATGAACAGAACTATCAGCTCTATAAAAGCCATTCCATATAATCTAAATGAAAAGAATATAACTGGCCACAAATAATTTAACAATAGCTGTATGATATAAAAGAACAAAGATGTTCCAATATCTTTACCACTATCTCTAATCATATATATCCTATATGACGCAAAACCCATAAGTAAATACAATATAGTCCACACAATTATAAAAACAAAACTAGGTGGTGAAAATATAGGTTTATCTAATTTCCCATATATATTTATAGAATTTCTAATAAGATATCCTATCCCCCCTCCACCTATAAGTGGTAATATTGTTAGTCCAATGAAAGGCAATATCTTAAACTTACCATTTACCTTAAATATTTTTCCCATCTAATACACCCCAAAACTCCTATATTCTATATATTATTATGTTTATATAGAAAAAATATGCTTAAAGGTATATATCTGAAAATTCCATATCTACTTTTTCTTTTATTGCAACCATCTCGTATTTATATTCTACATTTTCTTCTTCATAGGATTTAGGTAATTTAATTATAAACTCACTACCTACCTTACAGTTAGATTTAAGTTCAATCACTCCACCCTGCAATTCTAAAAGGGCTTTAACTAAGAATAAACCTAATCCACTTCCTTCTCTTTCTCTATTTAATGATTTATTAATTTTAGTAAATTTATCATATATATAAGGTTGCATGTTCTTATCTATAACATATCCATTATTACTAACATGAATTAATACTATATCGTTCTCTTCTTCAATATATATATATACTTTGCCCCCCCTTTTACCATACTTTACACTATTTGATAAAAGATTTAGCATTATCCTTTCCATCATATCCTTATCACATTCAACACAGATCTCTTCTTCAATAGAATCAAAAGTAATAGTTCCATCTATTTTTTCAAAATAGCTTGTACACTCCATAGAAATATTTTCTATAACAGACACTATATTGCAAACCTTCATATTAGGCTTTAAAAAGCCTTCAGATATCCTATTAGTATCAATAAAATTGTTAATTGTTCTTATAAGTCTTAAACAATTTTGCCTAATTATCTTATTTCTTGCCATTAGTGGTTCTATAGATTCTTCCTCTAAATTAATTTCATTTAATTGAAGTGCTGAATAAATAAGATTTATTGGAGTTCTTAACTCGTGGGATATATTAGAATAGAATTCATTTTTTAGCGCCTCTTCCTTTAGATACTCTTCATATTCTTTTCTAATCTTTCTATTGCTATTTATTTCAGTATTATCTTTTACATATAATAATCTATTATACTTATCCATTTTTAATAAATAAATTTCATACTCTTTATCATTTTTTATTATATTTTCTATTTTAATATAATCATCCAAAAGCACATTCCCATTATTATCAAAACGAAATCTTCTTCCTGGGATTAAATCTTTAAGTACATACTCTATTCTTCTTCCAGTAACATATGCATCTTCATTATACTCTAATATTTCTATCGCCCCTTTATTTATATAAGAAAGCCTATTAAAATAAAAAATTATTATTCCATCTTTTATAGTATTAATTAGTTTACCATATTTCTTTTCACTTTTTTCTATTTGTGATTTACACTCAGTAAGTAGTTTATTTCTTTCACTCAATCTTCTATTTAAATCCACTTGCTTTTTTTGTGCTTTTTCTAAATCCACCTTTATATCGTGATAAGATTTATACAATACAAACCTAGTTATAGCTGCAAACATAATACAATAAGATGAATACTTAAATATTCCAACCTCAAACCCTAAAGTAAATCTATAAAACTCATTAAAAAAACCAATTACTTGGCTTAATATTAATAATGTTAAATAAGCATAAAGATAATTCCTTTCATTAGCATTCAATCTATCTTTATTTTTATTAATAGAAATCAAGGTCATAATTGCTAATATTATTAAAATTACTATCTTCTCAAATTCTACATCACCTTCCAAATAATGTCCTTTTGTAACAAAATACATATTTAATAATAGTATTGATATACTTACTAATATATATGCTCTTACTGAATCTCTTAGATTACTTCTCTTTTTATCAAGCTCAAATGATAATATAATTAAAATATAAGATAAGCAGTATGGTGAAAATACAAAAATATCATTTATTCTTTCATTCACGCTGGCTACATCTGAATTTAATAATACAGCGTGTATAAATGAGAATATACTTAAAAAGAAGAATCCTATTCCAACGTAAAAATAATAATTAACTTTTTTATCCTTTCTTATAATGCATACTAGAAATAAAGCAGCCCCCATAGATGAGCAAAATGTTTCTATAAGGACAAGATATAGGTTATAATCACCTTTAACAAAGCAATTTAACAGTATTGAAATTAATATTGGAATAGTAACAAATAAAGATTTTTTATATTTGTTATCATTATTATTCCCTTGGTATTCTATAGCTTTAATTCTATCAAACATACTTCTAACACCTTTCTGAAACTCTATTAAATACTAAGTCAAATCTTGTTCCTTCTCCTATTTTACTATTCACAAATACATTTCCATTTTGTATTTCCATCAATCTTTTTACAACAAACATCCCAATACCTGTTCCTTTATTGGACTTTGCTTCATTATTTTTCCCCATAGAATATCTGTTGAATATATCTTTTATAAACTCTTCTTCCATTCCTATTCCATTATCTTGCACGGAAACCAATACTTTTTTATAATAGGCCCGGACATTTATTTTTATCATTCCATTATAATTACAAAACTTTATAGAATTTGAAATTAAATTCACAATTATTCTCTGCATAAAGTCTTCATCTAACTCTACATATACTTCTTCTTCATTAGTATCAAAAATCAAATCCACATTATTATTGTGAGCATAATCTACTAATGTTGCTATTATGTTCTCTATTATTTCTACTATATTTTTAACTTTTAGGTTAGCAGAAATATAGTCAGACTCTATCCTACTAGTATCTATAAGATTATTAGCTAATCTTATTAATGAAATACAGTTTTGTTTAGAAATAGTATTATATTTCTTCAATCCATCAATATTATTATTTTTTAGCAAACATTCTTCTAGCTGAGTTGCTGAGTAAATTACGTTAATAGGTGTTTTTAGATCATGGGATATATTAGATAGAAAGTCTCTTTTCAAGTTCTCTTCTAACATTTTATTTTGAATAGCTTCTTTCATTGAATCCACTTTAACTTTTGATGTAACATCATTTAATATTAATATTATTTCATCACTACTTGTACTACTATCAATTAATTCTATGTCAAAATATTTTAAATCTCCCTCATTAGATATAGACCCCCTAAGTATTCTCTTTCCTTCGCTATAATTTAAATTATTGAATTTACCTTCATCTATATTTATTACGGATGTAATTTTCTTATTTATAATACTTTTTAAAGACTTATTTTCAACATTAATAAAACTAGAATTTGCAAAAGCAATCCTTAGAGTTTCTTTATTCAAAATTATTAATGGTATAGGAACATTCTGAAAAAAGCTCTTAAAAATCTTTTCCTTTTTCATAACAATATTTTGAGAAAACTCTAATTCCTTATTCTTCTCAACTATTTTTGTATTTAAATTTCCCATCTCTGTTCCTTTTTCAAAAAGGTCTTTAAATAATATATTATAAGGAATATTAACTATATTATTCATAAGAACTAACGTATACATAACCATAATAATTACGAAAATTTCATAAACATAGATATATGTAGATTTAAAACTGCTTATAGTTATTAAAAGGAAACTTATATTTCCTGATTTTGCAATATTTAATTTGCAATTATCGATGAACTTAAAATCAGCTAAGATGAAATATGATATTATGAACAGTATTACTGCAAGAAATTTCATAATTATAAAGCTTCTTACTGTAAGTTGATTACATATAAATATGGCTATTATGAAATAGGATAACATTGTTATTTTCCTATTTTCTCTTTTACCGATATTTGTATAAACAAGTATCAATGCAAAGAAAAAACACATATACATAAATCTCTCAAAGCCTGTTTGTCCAAAAGGAATTCCCCGAAGGTATACCCTATTTTGGGGTAACAATTCTAGTAAAGCAAAAACAACTATTACTACATACAACAAACTAATTAATCTTACTATCTTTTCAGGCAATAACATTGTTGTATTTATAATTATAATTGCAGAAACTCCAGTAATTATTAGAAGTATACTATTAATCATATCCAATATATCTTTGTAATCTATAAATACAATATAAAAAAAACTATATATAAAAATCATTATTAGTAAATAACTTACAACGTTTTTTATTGGCCAATAAATAATGTCTTTCCACTTTTCATTTTCTAACAAATCATCATCCCCTTATACCCTATTTTACATTATTTTCTAAAATATGTGAAGATTTGAACTTCTTTTATTGTATATAAATTCTCCAAATGTCTAAAAATAGAAATTTCATACTTTTATAAAAGAATGTTATCAAAATACTAGTAACATATATTTTTTGACATCAAAAAAGAGATTCTTGAACTAGAATCTCTTCTTTAAAGTTTTTATTCATCTAAACAACCCTACTTGTCCACTTTAAAATATCATTTATTACATCATCTTTGTTCCATTCATTTAGCATTTCATGTCTTCCATTTCTATATAATTTATAAGAAACATCCTTTAATTTAATATCCTTATATAAATTAAATAAATTTTCTATTCCTTTCCCCCCATATCCTACCGGATCTTTATCCCCTGCAAATATATATACTGGTAAATCTCTTGGTATATTATTTAATGCTTCTTTTTCATGTATCTTCCATAATCCATTAATTAAATCATAGTAGAAGGATGAAGAACAAATAAAGCCACACTTTTCATCTGCAATATATTTATCAACTTCTTCATCAACTGAACATAACCAATCATATTGTGTCCTATTAGGTTTAAAATTGCTATTGAAATCACCAAAAGAAAGCTTATCCATAACTTTACTTATATGTTTTCTTCCATATAGTTTTATCTCACAGCCAGCAATGAACCTTCCTATTTTAGTTATCTTTTTAGGTATTCCATTTGTTCCTGAAAGTATTAATCCATCAATTTTATCGCCATAAAGTTGTATATATCTTTGACTTAAAAATGATCCCATACTATGTCCAAATAATATTAATGGTACATTAGGATATTGCATCTTTATTATATCTGTAAGCTCCTTCAAATCCTCTACCATCCAATGAAATCCATCTTCATCTGCAATATATCCTAATTCTTCTTTTGTGCATGCAGTATTTCCATGCCCTCTATGATCATTAGCATATACCACAAAACCTGCATCATTTAACTTTTCTGCAAAATAGCTATATCTTAAAGCTGTTTCTGTCATGCCATGAGCTATCTGAATAACTCCTTTTATATCTTCCTCTTTAGGTGCCCACTTATAAACATAAATATTTTTACCCTCTGAATCCATAAATCTAAACTTTTCCATAGTTATCTCTCCTAAATTGATTTATAAAAATTAAGATGAAGAAACTCTTCATCTTAATTGTTTAGTGACCTACAATTTCACTTTCTTCTAATTTTCGTGAAAACTTATCTAAAGCTTTATTTAAATATTTCTTTCCTAATACTCCAATTATTAAAAATGCTAAGAAAAATCCAGCTAAAACTATTGTATCTCTAGATAATAATTCTGGTACAACTCCTCCTACAGCTTCCCTTAAACCACCAATAGCATACTTAAATGGAAGTAATGGATGTATACTTTGGAAAAATTCTGGCATAACTTCTATTGGATATGTTCCACCAGAAGCAGCTATCTGTAATACAAGTAAAATTACAGCTAAAGCTTTACCTACATTTCTAAATAGAGAAACTAAAGTATAAACTATGGTAACAAATACAACACTTATAAAAGCTCCATATGCAACAAATAGAATTGGATGTACAACATATGCTTTTAATATAAAGATATCTCCTAAAGTTATAACCACAGATTGAAGTACTCCCATAGTTAAGAAGAATAAATATTTGCCTAAGTATTCTTCATAAGGTTTTAATTGTGTTCCATCCTCAAAATCTTTAGCATGTGTAGTAAACAATGACAATAATAGCACTGCTCCTATCCACATAGAAAGAGCTGAGAAAAATGGTGACATTCCTGACCCATAGTTTGGTATTGGGAATACCTTAGTTTCATTTACTTGTATAGGACTTGATAAGAACTTACTTTGAGCATTTGCATCTCCTGTAATTAAGTCTAATATCTTATCTATCTTCTCTTCATCATCAAGTCCTTTTATCTTTTCTACATAACCATGAAGTTTTTCTTTATAGGTAGGCATCTTCTCTTTTAAAACACCTAGCTTCTCATTACCAAGTTTAGAGCCTTCACCTATTAATGCTAAAATATCTTTTAAATCGGGTATGCTCTTTTCTGCTTCATCCATTAGCATTGAAGTATTATCTGCTATTTTAGTTAACTGAGCTATACCTGTATTTAATGCTGGCACTATTTTACCATCATAATTATCCAATATGCTTGTTAATACTGAATCTATTCTTGATACTCTTTCTTGAATATCTTTAAGTTTATCTTTAAAGGATTCATTATTACCTCCCTCAATTCCTGCATTTATTAAACCTAATACCTTATCTACCTCATCATTTATTTTTGTTAAATTTCCTATAGCGTTATCTAAGTCTTTATTATGAATTAAATTATTTATAGACTTTAATAGCTTAATTAGTGACTCTATAGAATTGTCTAGCCCTTCAATCTTACCCTTTACTGCTGTAAGGACTTCCTTTACTTTCTCAGGTGATGTATTTTCATCAATAGATTGTAATAAGCTATTTATCCCTCCTACTACATTTTCAGCAACTACTAAATCTTGCTTAATAACTGGTGATAACTGTGTTAGTGATGTTTTTGCTTTATCTAAATACTCTTTGCTTGTTCCTAATACATCTTGACTTGTATTTATAGTATCTTCGATTGTTGGCATTAATTTATTTATCTTATCTACCATTTCATCTATTGTTATAGTTCCATCATATGCCTTATTAACTAATTCTTCAATTTGTGGCATTTCCTCATCTAATTTATAAATTACATCAATTAATTTTCTTATTTCTGGCTTTGAGTTTGTTACTTCAACACCAATTTTGTTTAATACACTAAAAATAATTCCATCAACTGTCTGTACAACCTGCTCACTTACTTGGTCCTTAACAGTACCTACACCTTTATCTGTTATCTTAGGTGCTACAGAATTACTTTTTTCATTAACTGTATATTCTAATGTTGGTTCTATTATTGTATTTTCTGTTATAGATAAAAGTTTGTTTGAAAAATCCTCTGGCACTATCATACTAGCATAGTATTTTCCTGTCCTAACACCTTCTTGCGCATCTTCTCTATCTACGAACTGCCAACCTATATTTTCATTTTCTTCGAGTTTCTTAATAATCTCTTCTCCTACATTAATTTCTTTACCATCTAATGCTGCACCTATATCCTCATTAACTACAGCAATTTTTATCCCTCTTGTATTTCCATAGGGATCCCACATGGCCTTTACATTAAACCAGGCATATAGCGCTGGTAATATTATTAGTGCAATAACTACTACAAGTGCAACCCAATTTGTTGATATCTTCTTTAGATCACGTTTAAAAATCCTTAATGCATTTTTCATACTATTACCTCATCCTTTAGTTAAATTGATGAAATTATTATAACACATTTTTATGACTATTGGTCATTAATTTTAAAATGTTACAATTTCCTAACAATTTTATTCTTCTCAAATCCATAACAAAAATTCATATTCATACTTAACTTTTGGACAAAAAAGAGAAATTGCTTTGCAATTCCTCTTAATATAATATTTAATTAATAGTTCTTCTCATAGCTATTAATGCATTCAAATTATCAAATGAATATACCTGTAAAGTATTTTCATCCCCAAAAGATCCATAAATATCACTTCTAGGATTTATTACTTGAAATTCCTGAAGTCTTGATAAACAACTATTATAAAGTTCTTTATCTCCAACTTCAGCTGCTATTTGAATTACATTAGAATATATAGATGTAGATTCTATATTACTTAACGCTCTTCCATTACTTACACTATAGGTAGAATATAGCTTTTTATCATTAAGCATTCTCTCTTTTATCCAAGATACACTCTTAGATACATCTTCACCAGCATCAAGTTTATTTAATATTACTATTGTAGATAAAAGCATATCTATATCACCTTCATCATAACTACAATCTTCCCAAGTATACTCTTTTTTATATAAAGGTACACTATCACTAATATATCCACCCTCAAGTATATCTAATGATTTTTTATATACATCTTTATAATCACTATCTAGATTAGATAAAAGCTTTATAGTCTGAAGATCTAAATAACACAAAGTCGTTTTTTTACTTTTGTTATATCCATCATTAAAGTCTGATAGCAAGTCATTTTCTAATAGATCTTTTTTTATTCCCTGGGAAATATTTAAAGCCATTCTTCTATAACTCTGATCCTTCCACTTTTCTGTAGCTAATAATAAAGCTTTAATTATTCTTAGGTCATCAATAGTAGCTGATGTCAACGAAGGCTTATTCCCTTCAACTCTCCAGCTTATAACTCCACTTTCAAGAATCATGTTTTCTTTTATATATTGAAGAGTTCTATTAAAATCTTCTTTACTTCCTCTATGTAAATAGTATATAAGCATTAGCCCCTCTGATTCTGATAAGACAGAGCTTCCTTTTGTAATATCTCCATCTGAATTCTCTTCTGTATAGTTTGTTTTTATTCCACCTTTTTCATCAGTTAATTTATCATTAACAAAATCTAATAATATTTGCTCTCGCTCAGACACCACATTTTCTGACCATACAACCCCACTATTTATTGGTAATAAATACGGCTTAAAATAATACATTCCAAATCCAACTAAAACAACCAATGCTATTAAAACTACTACTGTATTCTTTTTCCTCATATTGCCCCCTATATAATCTATTCATATATTGCCTTATATATTTTGTAATATGAATTTACCCTATCCACATACTTTTTTGTTTCTTTAAACGGTATATAATCTAAGGTCTTACCATCTTTTGAATACTCCTCGTTATTTAACCACTTGTTTACATTTCCTCTCCCTGCATTATAAGCTGCAATATAATTATCTAGTACTCCAAACTCAGTTCTTAAATTATCTAAGTACCAACATCCCATCATTATACTATAATCTTCATCATACAACTTACTTCTATCATAATCCTCAAGTCCCATTTGTATTGCTATCCAATCTGCTGTATCTCCTGTAATTTGCATTAACCCAATAGCACCTTTATGTGATTCAGCATCAGCTTTAAATTTACTCTCTGCCTTAATTACTGCTAATACTAGATATGGATCCAAATTATATTCTTCTGAGTACTTAACAATTGCTTCTTTATGCTTAAAAGGAAATAAATATGTCTTCAATACGAATTCTCCACTAAAATAAACTGCTACTATTACCACTAATATTATAATTAATCTTTTAAGCTTCATTCTTACTCCCTCGATATTATATTATTTTTAAGAATTTAACTAGCTCATCTACCTGATTCTTAGTTTTTACTAACTCTCCATTATTATCAATAAGTATATTGGCATACTTTTTCTTTTCTTCTATTGGCATTTGAGCATTAATTCTACTTATGGCATCATTATTCGAAAGCTTATCTCTTGTTTTTACTCTTTGAACCTGAGTTGTATTATCTGCCCAAACTAAAATTACATAATCCATATCTTCATGAAGATTATTTTCAATTAAAGTTGGTGCATCCAGTATTACTAAACTAACACCATTTTGCTCGTATCTTTCAAAGGCCAAGTTAATTTCTTTCTTTATATATGGAATTATTATATTTTCATATTTAACTCTTAATTTAGGAAATCTAAAAATGTGGTTTCCAAACTCTTTTCTTCTAAATTCCCCTCTCCAATCGAAAAAACCTTCACCAAATTCTATTCTTACCTTATCTAATATTTCGGGATATTGTATTAGTACTTGCCTTGCTACTAAATCTGCATCTAGCACTTTAAAACCTGATGCTATAAGCATTCTAGACACAGTACTTTTTCCTGTACCTATCCCACCAGTAAGCCCTATCTTCAACATTTTCTATGCCCCCTTACTTAGCTTCATACCAAGTGTGACCTTCATTTACATCTACCTCCATAGGTACATGTAACTTAACTGCGTTCTCCATCTCATCTTTAACTAGTTTTCTTACTATTTCTTCTTCTTCTGGCTTTACATTAAGAATAAGTTCATCGTGAACCTGTAAAATCAGTTTACTCTTTAGTTTTTCCTCTCTCAGCCTATTATATACGTTAACCATAGCTATCTTTATAATATCTGCTGCACTTCCTTGAATTGGAGCATTCATAGCTAATCTTTCTCCAAGAGCTTTTACGATTTTATTAGAAGACTTTATTTCTGGTATGAATCTTCTTCTATTTAATATTGTTAAAACAAATCCCTCTTCTTTAGCTTTACTAACAATCTCTTCTAAATATGACTTAATCTTAGGATATCTTTCAAAATAAATATCCATATACTCTCCTGCCTCTTTCTTAGTTATCTTTAAATCTTGTGCAAGAGAAAAATCACTAATTCCATAAACAATACCAAAGTTAACTGCTTTTGCTCTACTTCTCATAAGTGATGTAACTTCTTCAACTGGTACATTAAATACCTCAGAAGCAGTCTTTCTATGAATATCACTATGATGCTTAAATGCATCAATCATATTTTCATCATTAGACATATGAGCTAAAACTCTTAATTCAATTTGAGAATAATCGCATGAAAGTAGGGTATCATTACTTCCTTCTGGAATAAAGACTTTTCTTATCTCTCTTCCCATTTCATATTTAATAGGAATATTTTGAAGATTAGGTTCTGTACTTGATAATCTTCCTGTTGTCGTTACTAATTGATTAAAACTTGAATGTATTTTACCATCTTCATCTATTACATTTTGAAGCCCTTCTACATAGGTAGAATTCAACTTTGTTATTTGTCTGTAATAAATAATTTTTGGTATTATTTCATGTTTATCTGATAATTTTTCTAATACCTCTGCATTAGTTGAATATCCTGTCTTAGTTTTCTTAATAACAGGTAAATCCATCTTTTCAAATAGTATTTTTCCTAATTGCTTAGGAGAATTTATATTAAATTCCTCTTCTGCAAGTTCATAAATTTCTTTTTGAGTTCTATCTATTTCTTCTCTAAACTTTATTTGAAGATCCTTAAGCATATTATGGTCTATATTAAAGCCTTCCTTTTCCATAGCTGACAAAACATATACAAGTGGAAGTTCCACTTTATAATAAAGCTCTTCCATCTTATCATCTTCTATCCTACCCTTAAGTTCAGTATATAACTCATCTAGATATGACGCCAATTTTGCTTCAATCTCTTCAGCTGTTCCCTTTGGATCTTCTCCTAAATACTCATTAACTAATGTATTTAAATTATATTCACCTTTAGATGAATCTATTATATAAGCGGCTATAGCAGTGTCGAACTCTAATCCCTTAAGCTCTATATTGTGCTTGCTTAAAATTGTAATTAAGTTCTTACAGTTATGGATAACCTTCTTTACCTTATCATTTTCCATAAAAGCCTTAATTATATTTAATGCCTCTTCTTTATTCTCTAAATAAATATCATTAAGTAAAATTTCACTTACACTACCTTTAACACCAATAAACATCTTATTTACTTCTATCTTTGAGTATAAAGATGAATCAAATGTATTATAAGATATATATACCTTCTCATTGCATGAAGCTAATAATTTCTTTAATTCTTCTATAGTAGCTACTTTGCTTATTAGTGTACTATCTTCCTTTTCTTCATCAGAATCTATTCCAAGTTTTGAAACTAATGATTTCATCTGTAACTTAAATAGATACTTCTTAAGCTTCTCCCTATCATAACCATCTTTGTTTTTTATATCTTTAAGACTTATATCTATAGGAACCTCTGTCATTATAGTAGCTAGCTTTTTTGAAAATATTGCTTGCTCACTATATGTAGTTAAGTTTTCCTTTAATTTTTTACCACTAATTTCATCAATATTACTTAATACACCTTCAACTGATCCATATGTCTGAATAAGTTTAAATGCAGTTTTCTCTCCAACACCTGGAACTCCTGGTATATTATCAGACTTATCTCCCATAAGCCCTTTTACATCTATAAATTGAGTTGGAGTCACTCCAAATTCATCTATAAATGCCTTTTCATTATATACAGCAGTTTCACTAACACCCTTTTTAGTTATTACTACATTTGTGTGTTCTGATGCTAATTGAAGAGCATCCTTATCTCCAGTAACTATAAAGCTTTCAATATTATTTTTCTCTGATAGTCTTGAAACTGTACCTATGATATCATCTGCTTCAAACCCATCAATCTCATATATATTAATTCCCATAAGAGTTAATAACTCTTTTATTATAGGAAACTGCTCTGCAAGTTCAGGCGGCATTTTTTTTCTACCAGATTTATAATCTTCATACTCTTTATGTCTAAATGTAGGTGCTTTCTTATCAAAAGCAGCAACTATATAGTCTGGTTTAATCTCCTCTTGCATCTTAAATAACATATTTGTAAACCCATATATTGCATTTGTATGAACACCCTCACTATTCGTTAAAGGAGGTAGTGCATAAAAGGCCCTATTCATAAGGGAGTTAGAATCTAAAATTAATATCTTTTCCATATTTTCCTCCAATTCAATAATAGCCTGCTATCTATAGCAGGCTACTATATTTATCCATAGAATAATTATACTATTATTCTAATTTAAAATCATTATACATTTATAAAACTCCCCAAAAAACTCTAGATTAATTCAATACAACTAAAAGATACTTAAATCTAGTTCTTCCGACAAATCTTTTAATACATGTATACCAGCTAAACTATTCCCTTTCTTATCTAAAGCAGGGCCGTACACTCCAATACCCATTCTTCTAGGAACAGTAGCTAATATACCTCCCCCTACTCCACTTTTTGCAGGTATACCAATATGAACTGCAAATTCTCCTGATGCATCATACATTCCACAAGTAACCATTATAGTCTTAACTATTCTACAAGTTTCTCTAGACATCAATCTTTCACCATTCCATGGTGTTACACCATCATTTGCTAGAACTGATCCAAACATAGCTAAATCAATTGCATTTGCTTCTATTGAACATTGTCTAAAATATAATTCTAAAATTTCTTCTACATCACCTTGAAGCATTCCATTGCTTTTCATAAAATATGCTAAAGCCCTATTTCTATCACCAGTTCTTCTTTCAGAAACATAAACTTCTTCATTAATTGAAATATTCGGATTATTTGTTGCTTTTCTCATAAACTTAATTATTCTTTCAAGCTTATCCTCCCCATCTTCTCCATAAATTAATGAGGTTGTAGCTATAGCACCTGCATTAATCATGGGATTGTATGGTCTTTTTTTATCCTTTGTTTCTAAATTCACTATACTATTAAAACCATCGCCAGTAGGCTCCACATCTACTCTCTTAAATACATTTGTTCTTCCATTATCTCCAAGGGCTAAAATCAAACTTACCACTTTAGAAATACTCTGTATTGTAAAGTTCTTTTCACACTGTCCTGCATAATACTTTCTTCCTTCTACATCTACTATAGCAACCCCTAAATCATTAGGATTAGCTTCAAGCAATGCTGGTATATAAGACGCTAACTGTCCATCATTTCCATATTTTTTGTTTTTTTCTACTAGTGTTTCAAGTAACTTAAACACATAAACACCCCATTTTCTTTTGTTCTATGATTTTTAATTATATTACTTTACTTTTCTTCATACAAGAAAAAAACTCGCAAAAGCGAGTTTTTTTATAAATCATCATTATATTTAAATTTAATTATTTTCACCTTCATTTGTAGCTGTTTCATCAACTACAACTTCTTCATTTACATACTCTATATTTTGAAATTTTGCTTCTGCTTCCTTAGCAGCTTTCTCTGCTTGTTCTGCTGCTACTTTAGCTTCAGCAATTGCCTTTGCAGCTGCCATTTTAGCTGCTTGTGCTTCTTCCTTAGCTTTTTTAGCCGCTTCTTTAGCTTTCTTAGCTTCAGCTTTTGCCTTTATTTTCGCTTCTTCATCTGCTCTAGATTTAGAGTTCTTCTCGATATTGCTCCTGTACCTTTCCAACTCTTCTTCTAATCTTTCTACAAAATATATAAATCTTTTTCTTACTCTTCCTTTAAACAAAACTGATTGAACTAATGTATTAAACCAAGGGAAAATACCTGGTTTCTCATCTTCTTCTATTAATGTAAGTCGTGTAGTATTTTCATCTATCACTTCAAACTCATATGTAGATGTATATTTAACACTTCCATTAGTGCTTACAATTTGATATAACTCATTTTTTACAAATCCAGTTATCTCAACTTCCATAGTTGTAGCCCCTGCAGAGTATGCCCCTACCTTTTTATTTACCTTACATCCAACTGGATTCTCTTCATTAAATCTTGGGAAGTCTCTTTTTGCTGTTCTTATAAATAACTTGAATACTTCTTCTACTGGATAACTTAATTCCACTGAATTTGAAAAGGCCATATAATTCCCATCCTTTCATAAATACAATATGCATTTATTATAACTTATAAAGAATGCATAAGCCAAGGGCTTATGCATTCAAATTTAAATATTTACTTAAAACTCATTCTTAAGCTTGTTCAGAATCTCCCATTCTGTTTGCAGCTATAACGAATGGTGTCCAAATTACAACTGAAAGTACTAATAATGCTGCTGCAAGGATTGCTGCCTTAAAATCACCAGCAGTTCCGAAGAATGCAGAGATTATTGGTGGAGTTGTCCATGGTAACTCAACACATAAGTAGTTAGCAAACTTAATCTTTTCTGTAAATACCCAAGCTATTGCTAAACATATTGGTGGAGTTATGATAAATGGAACAAAATAAGTAGCATTTAATACGATTGGTAAACCAAAGATAACTGGTTCGTTAATTTGGAATATACCAGGTGCAATTGCTATTTTAGCTAATTCTTTAGCTTCTTGTCTCTTAGAGAATATGAATATAGCAATTATTAAAGCTAACGTACACCCTGACCCACCTGGTTGAGCGTAAACGTCAACGAAGTTTCTAGTTAATGCATATATAGGTTCTTTACCTTGAGCAACTGCATTTACGTTGTCAAGTAAAGCTGTCTTATACATAGTATTTAATGCAGGATCTACCATGTTTGAACCGTGTAAACCACAGAACCATAGTAATTGAGCAATAAATATTAAGAAGATATAAGTGAATGGAGATTGTCCAAGTGCCATCATTGGCTTTTGAACTACTTCTAACATCCAATCAACAAATGGTGTCTTAACAGCTTGTGCGAATATTTCAGCTATAATACCGAAAATAACTAATGTTAATCCTCCTGGAACTACAGCAGCGAATGCTTTTGATACTGCTGGTGGCACTTGTTCTGGCATCTTAATAACCCATCCCTTCTTAGTGAAGGTAACGAATAATTGAGCTGCTACTAAACCAACTAACATTGCTGAGAACATAGCATTTGATCCTAATTGACCAACTGGCATTAATCCCCATGCACCTTCTGTAAAAGTACCATCTTCTGCTTTTGAAAATACACCCATAGCTGTTTGTGGGAATATTGTGAACCAAGATGCTAAAGCTATTAAAGCTGCACCTATTCCATCCATTTCATTTGACTTAGCTAATGAATAAGCTACACCTAATAATATAAATATTGATAAAATTGCTGAAGTACCAAACCAAATATCCCCCATCACTGGAATTGCATATTTTTGTAGAATTGGTTGTACTGATTCATGATATGCGTCAATCTTGTTTAAGTATTGACCTACAAATGAAGTTTCATTAAAGAAAACGTTATTCATCATTGATGCTAATGCACCTGTCATTGATACTGTAAGAGAAGTAATGAAACCATCCCTAATAGCAATCAAGTGTTTTTGTCCACCGATGAATGACGCTACTGGCATTAGATATTTTTCTAATGCTGCTGAAATTTTGTCCATCATTTTTTTGTTCCCCCCTAATAATAATTTAATTTTAATAAATTTATATGAATGTTTCTATACTTTAAAAAACCTTGTGCCTCAGATTTTTTAATATATACAAACATACAAAGCTAAATTATGCTTGTCCATTGTAAACCTTATCTTAAAAGAAATCATATTTTTATAATATATTTATTAACTTTACATCTAAAATAGAACTCTAAACCGTTTCTTCTAAATATATATTATTTTTACTAAAAGCAAATAACCAATGAAATATATATTTAAATCCCTTTAAGTTACTCCCACAACTTAATCTTAATGTTTTCTTAGGCTCTATATTAACTATTTTGGTTGGACTCTTTGTCCCCATTACTTGAATATACATTTCATGTTGTCCAACTGGCAAAGAAATAACTTTTCTTTTATTGTTTTTTATGTTATTTACCTCTTTGCCATCTATAATAATCTTGAACTCTTGAGAACTGTATAACTCATGGTAATCTCTAGTTATCAAGATTTCTCCCATATTCTCACCTTTTTCTTAAATATATTAAACTATATATTTTTCAACATCAGGCATAAACTTTTCTACTCTCTTTAAACCAAAATCTGCAGGTTTAATAACTATATATGGAGTATTTTTAGATTCTAAAGTTGATTTTATTTGAGCTTCTACCAAAACTACTTCTGGAGAAATAATTGCCACTTTAACATCTCCACCTTCTATAACATCTAAATACTCTTTATCATTTGCATAAATCCATTCTATAGGAAGATTATTTTTCTTTGTATAATCATCCATAAACCTTTCAAAGGATTTTGATTGTCCTGTTCCCTTACAAATTACTAAAACCTTATTCATTCCCTTTAGTTCCCCCTGTTACCTTTAAACTAAATCTCTTAATAATATATTTTATTAAATAAAATAACAAAGTATTCAACCACGTATGTAAGTTTATTGTATACAAAACAAATATTAAGTTTTGTTATCATTTACATAGTAACACAATTTTCCTCATTTGTATATACCTTTAAGTTTTTTATTTGTAATATCTTTCTATATATATATACATTTATCCAAATATATATTACCAAATAAATATCACAATCATATTTTATACGATTTTTCTCTAAATGTAAACATTTTTATTATATAATTTGTAAGTTTTTTGTATATTGTATTTTTTATATAGAAATTCTACTTACATTCATTTATTCTATTATTTAGAAACTGTAAGTGTTTTAGTATTTACGAAAGAGAGGTGTTTTATGAATATACCTAACTTCAAATAAAATAACAGAGTATAATGTAAAAATACTTCAGATATCTAATCTACACTGTAAGTCTTTCGGAAAAATCAGCACACCCTACTAGACAAAACAGAAAATAAGATGGACGAACTAATAAAAAAAACTACAACAACTCTTGCATGCTAGTAAATGAATTGACTGATAAATCTCCTACCTATTATCTAACTAAAAATCATGAATGTTATGGTAACTATGCTAAATAAATAAAAGAAGAGCTTTCATCTTTAGACTTAATATTCTTATACAATTAAAGTTCTCATACAAATATAAAAAATATATCCATTAGTATTTGCAGAATTGATGATAATTACTCTTATAATTCTAAAAGCATACTTAAATTTTTAACCTTCAATATAAAAGATTCCCACATTAACATTCTAGTTCAGAGACCTGAATACTTTAACCAACACTCAAATTATAATGCATTTTCAATTTAGGCTATTTAATAATCATGAGTTAGTAGTTCTAGAAATCTCAAGCAAATTAAAATTTTATAATTTCCTTATATAGTAAAAAACATCAAGTTATATTTATATATTGTTATATTCTTAAGTTCTTATATTTATATATTAGTTTGCTAATGACTTTATTTGAATATATTAAAAACATAAAAACGAAACTACCGAGGTAGTTTCGTTTTTATATTATAATCTTTCTCTTATAGATTTAATAAACTCTTCACTATTAACAGCCTTAACATTTTCCATTGAGGCTAGTGAAGCTAAATCTTTTGTCATTATACCTTCTTCTATTGTTTGTATAGATGCTTTTTCTAACTTATCAGCAAAATCCATAAGTTCTTTATTCCCATCAAGCTCTCCACGCTTTCTTAAAGCGCCAGACCAAGCAAATATAGTTGCCATTGAATTTGTTGAAGTTTCTTCACCTTTTAAATGTTTATAATAATGCCTTTGAACAGTTCCATGAGCTGCTTCATACTCATAATTTCCTTCTGGAGAAACTAATACTGAAGTCATCATAGCTAATGATCCAAAAGCAGTAGCAACCATATCACTCATTACATCTCCATCATAATTCTTACAAGCCCATATCATCCCGCCTTCCGACTTAACTACTCTTGCAACAGCATCATCTATTAATGTATAGAAATATTCTATACCAACTTCATAAAACTTATTTTTGTATTCCTTATCAAATATTTCTTGGAATATATCCTTAAATGTGTGATCATATTTTTTTGAAATAGTATCTTTAGTGGCAAACCATAAATCTTGCTTTGTATCTAATGCAAAATTAAAACAACTTCTTGCAAAACTTTCAATAGATTTGTCTAAGTTGTGCATTCCTAAAACCACACCTGCTCCATCAAAGTTATGAATTAATTCTCTTTTTTCTTTCCCATCTTCAGATGTAAAAACAAGCTCACACTTTCCTTTTCCTTCTATCTTCATTTCAACATCCCTATATATATCACCATAAGCATGTCTTGCAATTGTAATTGGCTTCTTCCAATTTCTAACGTATGGCTTAATAGGATCTACTATTATTGGAGCCCTAAATACTGTACCGTCCAATATTGCCCTAATTGTACCATTTGGGCTCTTCCACATTTCTTTTAAATCATATTCCTTCATTCTTGCAGCATTAGGTGTTATTGTTGCACACTTAACACCAACCCCATATTTTTTAATAGCATTAGCTGCATCAATTGTAACTTGATCATTAGTGGCATTTCTATATTCAAGCCCTAAATCATAATACTCTGTCTTTAAATCAACAAAAGGAATTATTAATTCATCCTTTATCATGCCCCAAAGGATTCTAGTCATTTCATCTCCATCCATTTCAACCAATGGAGTTGTCATTTTTACTTTCGCCATCATTTTGCCCCCTTTTAAATTAAAACTTTCATTTTATAGCAATATTATACATTACATACACTTTAATAGCAATTAAAATGAAATTATGATTTCTTGAAACTTCATTTTATTAAATCCGAAAATTAATTTAGAATAATCAAAAAGAGAAATCACATAATAATTTCTCTTCTTACTTTTAACTATTCTATTGCATCTTGCATGGTTAATTTTTGGAACAGTAGATTAAACAAATTGTAAAGGACAAACCCAATCACTGAGGTAGCAATAAATAATTCTACAACTCCAATTCCTTCAAACAAATGCGCTAAAGTTGCATTTACAGTCAAGAAATACATACTAATTTTAAAAGTTGCAAGTGTTGTTGCTGCTAACGGAAAGGTTAAACTTGCAAAACCTGCATTAAACTTCTCTTTTAAGCATTTAGGAATTTGAACATAAGAATATAAGGTTATAGAGAATACTATCACTGCCATTAACCCTACAAAATTTCTATTGTAATTTGTAAACACTGTTAAATAACTTATTATTACCAAACTAGGTGGTGCTGCCATAATAACTACTGTAGGATATATTTGCTTTTCGATATCCCCCTTATACAATCTGTATATCATAAAAGGTAATATAAAAAAATATGTTGTTGTACCCCAATAGAAAATAACTTTAGTTAATATAGGTGCATTCATTCCTGTACTACTTACACAAGCTACAAGACTTCCTACAAAAGGAATAAAAAAACTAGGCACAAAAGTATTAAAATTAAAATTCTTTATCAAGTGTTTATAAATAGCTATAATTGAAATCACACTATAAATTACAATACCAAAAAGCCACATTGTCTTACCTAATATATAACTAAACTTTAAATAGTAGTTACCTAAAATCATAATTAACATACCAAATGTAGGAAAGACACTTGCCAGTACTGGCAAATCTAATTCTTTCTTTACTGTTTTAGGATAAAAAAACAATTTAAGTAATGCAAACAAAGCCACTATTGCTGCCATGTTCATAAATATATCCTTTAAAAAAGTTAACTCTCTTAAAGCAAATATATTAGATAGTGTTGTTGCTCCAACTGATGTTGCAACTGCTCCTATTGGCAGATTATCATGAACACTTTTAAAATTTTTAATAAATGTATTCTTATCTATCATAGTATTCCTCCTGATGATTAATAACTTTCTGTAGTCTCTTTCGTTGCCTTTAGTATACTACCGAAACATTCAAAAGGTAAAATACTTAAATTTGATATATTTCATAGGTTTTTACTTATTAATAAATTTTATAAACTCTTTCATATTGTTGTTCATAAACTTATCCTTATGTATTATAAGCATAAGTTCTCTGTTTATATTTCCACAATCCATTCTTAAAGTCTTTAGTTCACCTTTTTCAACTTTATCTTCTAAACATCTTTTAGAAATACAACCTACTCCTAAATTAGCTTCTACGCTTTTCTTTATAGCCTCTGTATTTCCAAGTTCCATAAAGATTCTATAATCTATATTCTTTTCTAAAAAGAAACTTTCAACAATTTCTCTAGTACCGCTACCAAACTCTCTCATTATTAACTTTTCTTTTTTAAGTTCTTTAGGAGTTATAATTCCCTTATCTCCTAGAGGATGTTTGGCACTAGTTATAAATACAATTTCATCCTTCCATACTGGAACCTTATTTATTTCTTCAGATATTATCCTACCTTCTACAAAAGCAAAATCCACTTTATTCTCTAGAATTAGCTTTTCTATATTTGTAGTATTTTCTATTATTAAAGAAATTTCAATTCCTTTATGCTCCTCAACAAACTCCTTTAATATATCAGGAAGAATATATGTACCTATTGTTGTACTAGCTCCTATTTTTATTTTTCCCTTTTCTTGATTAGTTATCTCATTAACTTTTTCAGTTGCCTCCTCATATAAATTAAGAATTCTTCTCACATAATTAAGACAAACTTCTCCTTCATTTGTTAAATAAATTCTTTTACCTATTCTATCAAATAATCTTGCACCTATCTCCTCCTCAAACTCATGAATTGCTTGACTTACAGATGGTTGACTTATGTATAGTTCCTTTGCTACCTTGGTCATATTTAAACTAGTTGCTGTTGCATAAAAAATTTTTAATTTTCTTATATTCATATGAATTTCCCCTTTTAATACTAATGAAACTCAAAAAAGGATGGCTATTTAAACCATCCCTATGTTCATCTATTTATTTATCTACATCTTCAAAATCTACATCTATAGCATTACTTGTATCTACAGAATCATCAACATATACTTCATAATTATTATTTGTTGATTCATTGCTACTATTCTTACTCTTTTTAGAATTAAAATATCCTACAACCTTAGTAACTACATAAATTACCGCTCCACCTACTAAAAGATATGGAAGGATTGAAAAGAATAAATTAATAACAACTGAAAATATTAAAACACCCAATGCTATATACATTATTGTTCTCAATGTACCTTTGTTCATAATTTTACCTCATAATAATTATTATTTTCTTTTGCTAATCCTATTATACAATTAACTCTTAGATGAATAAAGACTCAAAGCCTTATTTTAAGATTTTATTAAAAATTATGTATTCTTTTTCCTTTTAGCTATTAAAGGTAGTATTAATCCTAATCCTATTAATACAAATGGTGTCACTACATTTAATATAACTTGGAACCACCATTCACCTGAATAAGCTTGAATTCCTGAAGGGAACATTCCCATGATACAAGCAAAGGCTGTAAATATAAAGCACCATACCCCAAATCCTAGGGCTACCTTATCATTCTTAACAAACTTATATTCTGAATTATATCTATCTGAAGCCTTCTTAAGTGCTATAAATGCTAAGAATACCCATAGATATCTCATTGGCATAACTACAGAATTTAACTTTAATAACCAGTTATATAACTCACTCATATCACCAATTCCTAATGCTGGTACAACTATAAGTATTCCAACTAAGATAGCAGTCATTAAGTATCCATTAATAGGTGCTCCATACTTATTTGTCTTAGTTAAAGTTCTTGGTACAAAATTATCATCAGTATCTGCTAAAAGTACTTTTAATGGTGCATCTATAGAGAATACTAAAGCAGAAATTTGTGCTGTCATATTAGCAAGCGCATATATAATTAATAATATATTACCCACTCCATAATACTCACCTAGCATCTTAAATGCATAATATTGACCGTTCATCATTAAGTCCTTAGGAATATTATTTGCATCAAACATAATTCCCATAGCTACTGATCCTAAAATAGCTGATATTGCTACCATGATAGCTAGAGTTAACATTCCTTTAGGAAATTCCTTTGATGGATTTTTTGTATTATTTACATATGGAGATATTTTTTCTGCTCCTCCAACCGCAAACACTAACATTGATAACGTTGTAAAGTAAGTAAAATCAAATCTAGGTATTATAGTTTCAACTGTAATGTTAGCTGTTGCAATATCAGTTCCTCTTATAAATGGTGCTGCAATAACTAATAGTATATAAAGCATTGACATTATAAATATTGATGTTCCTGCTATATTACCTATAGTTTTAAGAGAAGTTATCCCTCTTGAAGCTACCCATAAGAATATTAAAAATATTACTAATGTAATTAATTGAGCTGTTAATGTAGGCATATCACTTACAAGAGTTCCATCACCTTTAACTGCCCATCCTAAGGCTATAAGTACTGCTTGAGGTTTTTGAGCCAAGTATGGAATATGTACAACCCAATAAGTCCATCCTGCAAAATAAGCAAGCTTTTTTCCCATTGTATTTCCTATCCAAGTACTAACTCCTGCTTTACCATCTTTAAAAACAGATCCTAATTCCCCTACCATTAATGCATAAGGTACAAAGTATAATCCTATAATTAGCACCCATGAAACTATAACTTTTAACCCTTGGTTTGCAAAGTTATTAACAACATTACCAAACCCCCATACAGATACAAAGGCCATAAGTGCAAGGTTATACCACCTTAATTTTTTTTCATCTTCTAACATGTTTTTACTCTCCTTATTATCTTTTGTACTTTATACTAATTAATTTAAATCCTTCATTAGTTTACCATCTTTAATCTATTTTTTCAAAGTAAACAAATTGTGAAATTCCTTATAACATAGTGTATGTAAGAGGAATATTTTCAAACTAGGATATTATCTTTTAAACTAGAAATTATTTCTTAAATATCTATATAAAAAGAGGTTTTGAAATCCAAAACCCCTTTTCCCTTACTTATATTTAAATTAAGAACTTAAGTAAAAATATCACACCAACTATAACTGTTGTTAAACTAATATCCTTAGCTTTTCCACCAAGTAATTTTAACACTATATAAGAGATAACTCCAAATACTATCCCATCTGAAATACTATATGCTAATGGCATCATTATTATTGTTAAAAACGCTGGTATAGCTTCTGTATAATCATTTAATTCTATCTCTTTAATAGGCTCTATCATAAATAAACCTACTAATACTAAAGCTGAACATGTTACAGCTGAAGTTATTGATGCAAATACTGGTGAGAAAAATAATGCTAAAGCAAACATTATACCTGTAGAAACTGCTGTAAGACCTGTTCTACCACCTTCTGCAACTCCCGATGCACTTTCAACAAATGTACTTACTGTACTAGTTCCTACGCAAGCTCCAAAAGTTGTACCTACTGCATCTGCAAATAAAGCCTTTTTAATATTAGGAACCTTTCCGTTTTCATCTAACATCTTAGCCTTCGTAGCAACTCCAACTAAAGTTCCTATAGTATCAAACATATCCATAAATAATAATGTAAATAGTACTATTAACATATCTATTGAAAAAATATTTGACCATTCAAATTGTAAGAACACTGAGCTTATTGATGGTGGCATACTAACTATATTTGTTGGCACTGGTGTAACACCCATTGGAATTCCAACTACAGCAGTAATTAACATTCCGATAAATAAAGCTCCTTTAACTTTTCTTACTAATAATATTCCAGTAATAAGAATACCTATTATTGCAAGTAAAGCTGTTCCACTAGTTATATCTCCAAGAGCAACTATTGTTCCACCATCTTGTGGATGAACTATAATTCCAGCTCCTTCAAGTCCAATTAAAGCAATAAACAACCCAATCCCAACTGATATTGCCTTCTTAATATTAGATGGTATAGAATCAACAATTGCTTCACGTACATTAAATAAAGTTAAAAGAATAAATATAATACCTTCTAGGAAAACTGCTGTTAATGCGAATTGATATGAATATCCCATCCCTAAAACTACTGTAAAAGCAAAAAAGGCATTAAGTCCCATTCCTGGTGCTTGAGCAAATGGTAATTTTGCATATAATCCCATAATTAATGTAGCAACTAAAGCTGATAAAGCTGTTGCTGTAAATACTGCTCCTTGATCCATTCCTGCTGCTGAAAGTATTGAAGGATTAACTATTAATATATACGCCATAGTCATAAACGTAGTAATACCTGCAACCATTTCAGTTCTAACACTTGTATTATTTTTTGATATTTCAAAGAAATTGTCTAAAAGACCATCCTTTTTAAATAAGTTTTTCATTTTACCACTCTTTCATACTTCTGAAATTTGCCCCCGATTTATAATAAGATAACTTTCGACATTTTTCAATAGCTTTTACGAATATTTTTTATAAAATTTAAATTTCATATCGATTTTATAAACAAAATCCGGATGTTACCCTTAATCAAAAGGAGATAACATTCGGATTTTTATTCTATAACCAGTTATTAAACTTCTTTATATAAATCTTTTTAACACTTTGCACCAAACCACAATATCCAACTAATATTAAAATAACCATTAAGAAATACACTTTTGGTAATGCAACAAAACCTAATCCTTCTCCAATAGCAGTAAAAGGAATCATAATCCCTATTAACATTATTGCTGTTGTTAATAATATAACTGGTATAGTTGGTCTACTTTGAATAAATGGAACCTTTTCTGTTCTAATCATATATACAATTAGTATTTGAGATAATAACCCCACTACAAACCAACCTGTTTGAAATAACCCTTGATTCTCAATTGTATTAGCTCCTAACACAAACCACATTACCAAAAAAGTTATAATATCAAACACTGAGCTTAAAGGTCCTATAAACATCATGAATCTTCCTATGTCCTTTGCATCCCACTTTTTTGGTCTTTCTATATACTCTTTATCCATTCTATCCCAAGGAATTGATAGTTGTGAGAAATCATATAATAAGTTTTGTACTAATAATTGAATAGATAGCATTGGCATGAAAGGTAAAAATGCACTAGCCACAAGTACAGAAAATACATTTCCAAAATTTGAACTTGCTGTCATCTTAATATATTTAATTATATTTCCAAAGACTCTTCTACCTTCTTTAACTCCATCAACCAAAACCATTAAACTCTTTTCAAGTAATATTATATCTGCAGATTCTTTAGCTATATCTACACCAGTGTCTACAGAAATACCTACGTCAGCTTCTTTAAGGGCAGCCGCATCATTTATTCCATCCCCCATAAAACCTACAACATGACCTTTTTCTTTTAATACCTTTATAATTCTTGACTTTTGTAATGGTGATAATTTCGCAAACACATTAGTTTCATCAACTGCTATTGACAATTCTTCATCACTCATAATATCCACATTATTTCCAAGAAGTATATAATTAACATCTAATCCGACTTCTTCACAAACCTTCTTTGTTACCGAATCATTATCTCCAGTTAATATTTTTACATCTACACCGTATTTAATTAATTCTCTAATAGCTTCAGCTGCAGATTCCTTTGGTGGATCTAGGAATGCTATATATCCAATTAAAACCATATCTTTCTCATCTTTAACACCAAATTCTATTATATCCTCAATATTATTTTTTTGAGCTACTCCAATTACTCTCATACCTTCCGCATTTAAATCATTAACTGTATTTAATACTTTTTCCTTTAATTCATCAGTTAATTTAACAACTTTATTATTCATTTCTACATATGATGATATATTTAACATCTCTTCAATTGCGCCTTTAGTTACAAGCTGTTTCTTTCCAACCTTATTTTCTAAAACAACAGACATTCTTCTTCTAGTAAAATCAAATGGTATCTCATCTACTTTTATAAATCTCTCTTCTTCTTTATCACATCCTGCTTCTCTTCCATGCTCTAATATTGCAACATCCATCAAATTCTTTAAACCTGTTTGGAAATAGCTATTTAAATATGCATGTCTCAACACTCTTAAATCTTCTTCTCCATTTATATTTAAGTGCTTTTCCACAACTATTCTATCTAGTGTTAGTGTTCCAGTTTTATCTGTACACAAAATATCCATAGCACCAAAATTTTGAATTGCATCTATCTTTTTAATTACAGTCTTCTTTTTTGCCATAGACATAGCACCCTTAGCAAGATTTGTAGTCACAATCATAGGAAGCATTTCTGGAGTTAACCCTACAGCAATTGATATTGCAAATAAAAACGCTTGTAGCCAATCCCCCTTAGTAATTCCATTAATCACAAACACTATAGGAACCATAATCATCATAAATTTAATTAATAATAAACTTACTTTTGAAACACCTTTTTGGAAACTTGTTTCTTCTTCCTTATTAGAAATTTCAACTGCTATACTACCAAGATAGGTATCATTTCCTGTTGATACTACAACACCAATAGCACTTCCACTTATTATGCTAGTTCCAAGTAGAAGGATATTATCTAAATCACATATTGCTATCCCCCTATCTCTTTCCTTTAAATACTCCAATTTTTCTACAGGTTCAGACTCACCAGTTAATGAAGATTGCCCAACAAATAAGTCTTTACATGAGATAACCCTAACATCTGCCGGTATCATATCTCCTGCTGATAAATATAGGATATCTCCAGGAACTACTTCAGCCATATCAATCTCTTTTGCTTCTTCACCATCTCTTTTTACTAAAGTTGTTGTCTTAACCATGGCTTTAAGCTTATTTGTAGCATCCTTTGATTTTTTCTCTTGGAAAAATTGTAACAAAGCACTTACTGTTACCATTGTCAAAATAACTATTACTGCAGTAAAACTTCTATTCTCAGCCTTGGGAATAATTACATCTGTAAAAGTTGATACAATTGCTAATATAATTAAAACTATATTAAAGGGATTTATAAATGATTTTAATAAGTCTATAATCCATAATGTTTCCTTTTCATGTGTTACTTCATTCTTACCAAACTTATCTCTTCTTGCTTCTACCATATTATTTGATAATCCATTTATATTGGTATTTAATTCATTAAATAATTCAGACTTAGACATTCTGCCTAATGTAATTAGTCTATCTGTTAATACTCTTTCCTTTAACATTTTTCTTTCCTCCTTACTAAATCCATCTACTTATCACCTAAAAAAGGCAACAAGAAACTAAGGGTTAAAAACTCTATTTTTTTAACCACAGACTTTGTTTTTTGAATTTGAAAATTTAGTAACTTGGATAATGTTAGTTTTAGAATTGAAAACAGAAAGGTGTTAAAAGGGTAAAAAAGAAAGGATCTTCCTCCAGATACACATCACTATCTTCAATTTTAATACTTCCATTTTCCGTACTGCCATTTCCAGATTCCATTCTTTTTCACCTCCTGATTTTTTAAATAATAAAAGCCTCCGTCAACTCAAACTGACGAAGGCATAATTAACTATAATAACACTTTCTCGTTTGAGTTTTGGCTCTGCAAGGCAATGAAATCGCATTAAGTTAAACCTTCTTTGTTCGGCAAAACCTGCTAACCAGTTAAAAATGTTTCCATTCTTTTACGGCAGCGACCCGTATCCTTGTAGTAACCTCACCTACCGAGGCCTATTAACTTTTATACTATCATACTATGCTGTATCCAATAATTTGTCAACACAATTTGCAAAATATTAATATTCAACAAAAGATTTAGCAATTGGTGCAAAGCCATCTTTTTTTAATACATCAATAATCACACCTATAATTTCATAGCTAGAGCTTGGATTATCATTTTTTCTAATACTTTCTAACTTCTTGCAGATATCTTCAACTAGTATTTTAATATCCGACTCATTTAACGCAATCCCTTCCACATCTTTAGATGCATTATCTAAACTAATAAAAATCTTTTTCTTATCAAACTCTTGCAACCTACCATCTTTTTTTATAATCTTCATAAATTCACACATCCTTTTTATTTTATTATACTTTAATTTATAATATATACAACTTTGCTATTTTAATCTTTTTGATATAATAAATTAATATTGAAAGGAAGACTAAAATGAAAAATATATTAAAAATAACTCCAATAAATAGCCTAAATAACTCTACATATAATATAACCATTTTCCATAAAAAATACTTTTTAAAAGTTACAAAAAGGAATAATACGAAGCTTATTAAACTATTAGAGGATAAAGACATTACACCCAAAGGAATTTTCACTTCAAAGAGAATCTTATTTACCAAATATATATCCAATGCAAATTTAGATGAAAAACTGCAAAATACAGAAGTTTTTTTAAAAGCTATATCATCAGAATTAAGAAAGTTACACTCTATTTCTAGCAATACTTATAATAATCCTTTTGAAAAAATCAAAAACAATTTCTCTAATTTAGAAAAAATAAATTTTTCCCTTCCTCCATACACGAAAGCTATAATTCATAAATTAAACCTCTTAGAAGAAGAGCTTTCTAAAGATATAAACTTAGGATTATGCCATAACGACTTAAATCCTTCTAACATCTTATATAAAAATAACAAAGTCTACTTAGTTGATTTTGATTTTATAGGAATGAATGATATTTACTATGACCTAGCTACACTATCATGGTTTTTATCCAAGGACATAAGAAAGAAACTATTATTCTTTTACTTTGGAGATTGTACTTCTTACCATGTAGATAAATTAAATAAGTATATTTTTATAGCTAAGTTATGGAATGCCACCTGGAGCTATAATAAATCTATAGTTTCAAATTCTGATTATAACTATAGGCTTGGTGGAGATTTGATAATGGAAGACTTATATAATTACATTTCTAAAAATACTTATTAAAAAGCACACTATTATCTTATTCTAATAGTGTGCTTTATATATTCCAACTAAGTAAAGACTACTTGTTCATTCCTTCTTCAACAGCAACAGCAACTGCAACAGTCATACCAACCATTGGGTTGTTACCAGCACCGATTAATCCCATCATTTCAACGTGAGCAGGAACTGAAGATGATCCAGCGAATTGTGCATCTGAGTGCATTCTTCCCATAGTATCAGTCATACCATAAGAAGCTGGACCTGCTGCCATGTTATCTGGGTGAAGAGTTCTTCCAGTACCACCACCTGATGCAACTGAGAAGTATTTCTTACCTTGTGCTATACATTCTTTCTTGTATGTTCCAGCAACTGGGTGTTGGAATCTTGTTGGGTTAGTTGAGTTACCAGTTATTGATACGTCAACACCTTCCATGTGCATTATAGCAACACCTTCTCTAACGTCGTTAGCACCGTAGCATCTAACCTTAGCTCTTGGTCCGTTAGAGTATGCTTTTTCTCTTACTACCTTAACTTCTCCAGTGTAGAAGTCAAATGAAGTTTCAACATATGTGAAACCATTAATTCTTGATATTATCATAGCAGCATCTTTTCCAAGACCGTTTAAGATAACTCTTAATGGTTGCTTTCTTACTTTGTTAGCTTTTTCAGCTATTTTAATAGCACCTTCAGCTGCAGCGAATGATTCGTGACCAGCTAAGAATGCGAAACATTCAGTTTCATCTCTTAAAAGCATAGCTCCTAAGTTACCGTGTCCTAATCCAACCTTTCTGTCATCTGCAACAGATCCTGGTATACAGAAAGCTTGTAATCCTTCTCCGATTGCTTCAGCAGCATCAGCAGCTTTCTTGCAACCTTTCTTTATAGCTATAGCAGCACCTAAAACGTAAGCCCATCCAGCATTTTCGAATGCGATTGGTTGAGTTTCTTTTACTATTGCATATGGATCAACACCGATTGATTCACATACTGCTTTAGCATCTTCTAATGTTTTCATACCGTACTTTTCTAGTACAGGTGTTATTTGTCCTATTCTTCTTTCATAACTTTCAAATAATGGCATGATTATTCCTCCCTATCAATTAATTATTCGTGTCTTGGATCTATTAATCTAGCAGCGTCGTCTACTCTTCCGTATTGACCAGATGCCTTAGTTAAAGCTTCGTTTGCATCCATACCTTTTCCGATCATTTCCATCATCTTTCCAAGGTGAACAAACTTGTATCCAGTAATTTCGTTATCTTCATCAACAGCAACCTTAGTTACATATCCTTCTGCCATTTCTAGGTATCTAGGTCCCTTAGCTAAAGTTCCGTACATAGTACCAACTTGTGATCTTAGACCCTTTCCTAAATCTTCAAGACCTGCTCCGATAGGTAGTCCACCTTCTGAGAAAGCAGTTTGAGTTCTTCCATAAACTATTTGTAAGAATAATTCTCTCATAGCTGTGTTAATAGCATCACAAACTAAGTCTGTGTTTAAAGCTTCTAATATAGTCTTACCTGGTAAGATTTCTGAAGCCATTGCAGCTGAGTGAGTCATTCCTGAACATCCTATTGTTTCAACTAATGCTTCTTCAATAATTCCATCTTTAACATTAAGAGTTAATTTACATGCTCCTTGTTGAGGTGCACACCAACCAATTCCGTGAGTTAAACCTGAAATATCCTTTACTTCTTTAGCTTGTACCCATTTACCTTCTTCAGGTATTGGAGCTGCTCCATGATTTGGGCCTTTAGCAATTACACACATTTCTTCAACTTCTCTTGAATACATCATATTGTTTTCTCCTCCCTAATTATTATAACTATAAAATAAAGTTATATTATATACTAGGTCAAAAATCGTCCCGCTAGGGTTAATTTTATCCTAGTTATATTCTAGCAAATGTCCACCATTACCACAACATAAAAATATAAAAATTTTGCCTATAAAGGTTGAATTTTTTATCTATTGAATTATTCTTCTACTTATGGTAATATAATTACGTTCTCAAAAAACATGCCACCATGGCGGAACTGGCAGACGCACACGACTCAAAATCGTGCGGGAAACCATGTGGGTTCGATTCCCACTGGTGGCACCAAAAAGACCTTATCCAAACGGATAAGGTCTTTTTTATATATATTTAAAATAAATTTTCCCAAAAAAACATCTATAAGATAATAATTATCTCTTCAAAATATACTCTTATTCCCCTCCCCCTTATGAATAAAGACAAATTATATTTTTCCATCTATAATTTCTCTTTATTGATTAATAATTAATGATATAATATTCTAGTTATCTTTATGATAAATAAACTAAGTTAGTAAAGTGAGATAAAACATGAGAAATTTAAAACTTGAAAAATCAATAAAAAAATTAGATAAAGAAATGGAGGCTCTTAGAATCTCAGCAAAATATTTATCTAATAAAAATGAAATAGCAGAAATTAGAGAATACTTAAATAGTGAAAGACAAGTCTTAGCAAACGAATTATATGCTCAAGACGCAATATATTACGATGAATGTCGTGAGTATATTTCTAATTTAATTGGAACAAAACTAGATAAAAACGATCAAAAGAATCTACTTGCTGAAATTAAAAACATTTATGGAAGAAACCTTCCTAACGTTTCTAAGGAAAGTAGTGGCCTTAATGCGTGGCTTAAGGAGTTAGATATAGAATGTGAATGGATAGAAAACCCTGAAACAGACTGGTCTATTTTATCAATACTAGCACTTGGATTACATAGATAAACTAAAAAGCTACATTAAGTTTGCTTGATATAGCTTGCTTAGCTAAATAATAAAAATTTTATAATTTAAAGGTGATTAACAAATGAAGAATTTAGAAGTACCAAAGATAGGTTTAAGAACAATAAAAACATCTCTATCAGTATTTTTATGTTTAGTTTTATTACCTAACGAACCTTTCTTTGCATGTTTAACTTGTCTTTTCTGTATTCAAGATACTTTAGAAAATTCTTATAACATGGCAAAAAACAGGTGTATAGGTACTATCTATGGTGCAATAATTGGGCTTATTATAATGACTATATTCAAGTGGATGACAATAAATGTAGACAGTATATTTTTAAGAAAACTAATTATTTATGCCTCTATTGCAATAGGTATAATAATTGTAATTCATTCAAATATTGCTTTCTTAAAAATGCCTGGAGCTATTAATGTATCCTGCATTGCCTTTTTAGCAATAACTACAACTCATGCATTTGGAACCCCATATTATTACGCTTTTAATAGGATTTTTGAAACATTATGTGGAATAATAATCAGTTTAATAATAAATAAAACTATAAAACCACCAAAATCGAAACAAATTCCCAGATAAAAAGAGCTACTAATAAAAGTAGCTCTTTTTATCTGGGAATCTTCTATTTTTACTTCTAATAATATTTTATATAGCTTATATTATACTTACGTAAACATAATAGGCTTTGTTTCGTTACATGGTGCTATACCTGCATTGAATCCTAGCACTCCACCTAAGCAAAGAACTGTTAAAGCAACAGCAGTTAATCTCTTCATTTTTTTCATCTCAATACACCTCCAAATAAATCTATAATTACATAATATATTGAGTGTCCAATAATGTAAATTATTGCTATATGGTGTATAATAAACATATTATAGACCACTTTATATTATTTGTCTTTTTTTATGTATATCTTAAAAATTCTCATATTTCTATTTTATTCCTATATATTGTGAACATCTTTCACAAAAAGGAGGTTTTTTTGTGTATTCATTAGGAAAAAAGGTAAAATTGCTAAGAAAAGAAATAGGTTTAAAACAAGAAGAGCTTACCTGTAATATTTTAAGTAGAACTATGTTGAGTAAAATTGAAAATGATAAGGTTACTCCTTCTATATATCAACTAGATCATATTGCTAAAAAGTTAGGAGTTTCTATTGAATTTTTTCTTCAAACCTATTCCTTACCTTATGATAATAACGAGAAATTTAAAGATTCCTTATATAAATTATTTGAAAACGAAAATTACTTGGCTATAATTTTAAAATACGAAAAGAATATTATAGATATAAATACAAATATTAATTATTCATATTATGTAGGATATTCATATTATAAAATGCACTTTTATAACCATAGTATTAAGTTATTAAACAGTTATATTAAAACTGTTTTTTCCCTTAAAGAGGATGATACTAATCAATATATTGAAAATGTATCAAACGCATTTAATGTTATCTCTGTTATATATTTTGAATTAGAGGATTATTCAAAAGCTATACAATACTCTTTAAAGGCTAAGGATATTCTTCAAAAAAATAATATACTTAAAACACGTCAATACTTTATGATTATAAATAATTTAGGATATATGTATAACACTATAAGCGATTATAAACAATGTATTAATCTATTAGAAGAGTTCCTATCCTATAATAAAGAATTAATATACTTACAAATTTTCGCATCAATACATATTTCATTAAGTTCTGCCTATTATAATATTGGAGATTATGAACATTCGATAGAACATATTCAAAAAGCAATCTTCTTTTTTATCTATATTAAGGATGAACAAAAAGCGATTGAATGTTACTTAAATTATATTAATGCTTTAAGGTATTCAAAAAAATATGATGAAGCTATAAAACTCTTAGATAAAATTGTTCTTAAATATGAGGATAACTTTGATTCCAGCTTAAGAATTTCTTTTATTATGCAAAAAGCTATATTAGAATTTAATATAAGAAATTTTGATGCCTCACTTGAAGAGCTTACTAAATTAAATATAAAAAACTTGGATTCATCCAATAGAAACTGCTATTATTTTATGAAAGGTCATATTGCTTTTATTAATAATGAATTAGAATTATCAAAAACCTACTTTAAAAATTGTGAAAAGTTTTTTATAAATTCTAATTATGTATATGATTTAGATCTATTATATAATGATTTATACGCAATAACCTCTGACTCAAAATATAGTAATTTACAACATAAGTTAATAGATAGCTGTGACAATCCTAGAAAAAATATAGTCATTCCATAAAAATAAGGGCTATTACCAATATGTATAGCCCTTATTTTATATAAGAATATCTAATTTACATAATACTGATGGTGATTCATAATTAACTTTAACTATTTTTTTATTCTCTATTTTACACACATCTTTATATGACTTAAACTCTGTTCCAACCTGAGATATTGATGATAAAAACTTATATTTGTACCCTAAAAATTCTACATTCTCAACTATACCTATAACTGCCTTATTCTTTATTACCAATACGTCTTTTGCCTTTATATAAAAGCTGCCATCTTTATCTATATTTATAAAATCCCAATCATCTATATACAATCCATCCGTTATAGAATCATTAATATCTTTATTTCTCTCTTTTTGATTTAATATATCCTTTATATAATTGCTACTCTCTAAAAAACTATTTTTAGAACAATAGTCAGTAGATTCATGAATTAATTTTCCAGCAAAGAAAGGGGACAAAAGACACTCAACCTCGCTTCCAAAATTACCATATATCTTATTAAGATTTAATCTTGGCAACTTCATTTTGTATACAAACTCACTTAACGCTATTCCTATTTCTTCTTCTAACTGTTTTTCCTCCATATCATCTGTAATACTTATATTAATTACTTTTTTATAGTTATGTATTCTACTCACTATATTGAAAGTACATGAAAGGTAGCGATTTAACTTATATTCCAAATCACCACTTCCACTAATTATAGCCTCTTCAAAACATTGATATTCCCCTTTAGAATCTTTTATTTTTAATCCTTCATAATCTTTCAATATACTTCTAAACTTTTTACAAACATAATCATACATTTCATCATACATAATTTCATCCTGAGAAAAATCTGATATAGATCTATTTCTTATTTTATTTTTATTATTATATTTACAACCAAGCTCCATTAACCATTTCTCTATTCCCATTGCTGATGTATCCTTTTGGGTTATTTCTATCCATTTATTATTTAGGCTTCTCCTTAATATGGATCCACTATCTACAGTAATATCATTTGTAGCTATATCTATTATAGAGTTTTGGTATACCTTAAGAACAGAATTAGCGTTAAGATAACTTACAAAATTTTCATAATATATGTATTCTAACATTCCTTTTCCCCTCCATAAAATATACAAATTATACGTTCATCTCTATTCTTCTTTATTTTACATTTTACTCACTATTATAGAAAGCATATCAAGTAATGGAATATTGTAATTTCCCCAGAAGAAAATATTTGTATCCCTTTTTCAAGTCTATCTCTTAATATCTCTTGATTTTGCTTTTTTATCTTTATAAATGTGAATATAACGCACATTTTAATAATATTATTCACTCCATTAATCTAATTAAATAATAATATTAAATTTCGACACCATTTTTATTTAATATGAACCCTATCCTTTTAAATCCATATATTTTATAATAATATTGTGCCAAATTAAATATATGTACTACTCAAGTACAAGATCCATCACAGACAGGTTCCCCTAAATAACTTGTCTGTTTTTATTTATAAAAAAGGTACTATACTATCAACGTTCTAGTACAGTACCTTAGGGAGTATATGGGGTAAATTAAAATTGCGGAAACTTTATTTACTCGGTTATTTATATTATAAGTAATTACTTACCATAACAAATCAATTGTATAGACAACTTTTTATTATATCTGATTAAAAGAAATCGCTTCGATTTCTATAACAGCATCCATAGGAAGTCTTGCAACTTGAAAGCAACTTCTAGCTGGTAAATTCTCATTAAAATATTCACTATATACTTCATTAACTATTGAAAAGTCACCTAAATCTTTTAAGTAAATAACTACTTTTACAACATTATCTAACGAACTACCACCTTCTTCCAATATTGCTTTAATGTTTTCAATAGATTGTCTTGTAGCTTCTTTTACATCAGTTTTTAGCTCTCCACTTTTAGGATCTATAGGTAATTGTCCTGATGTAAAAATTAAATTCCCACACTTAATACCTTGGGAGTATGGTCCTATTGCTTTTGGTGCATTTTCTGTATTTATTTTTATATTCATATTTACTTCCTCCTATTTTGCTAACATGATACTTAATATTGTATTATCAGTATTTGCAAGCCCTTCTTTTACTAACTTTGCTATATTCTTTATTGTCTCTTCAACATCATCAAATACTATTCCGTCTTTAGATGATGGAGATATATTATTCATTGCTAATGTTGAACATTGTATAGCTGCATTGGTTGCAGTAGCTATCTTTAATGCACAAGTTGTTTTTGCTCCATCACAAATTAATCCTGATAAATCAGCTAACATATTATTAATTGCTCTCTTTATATTTTCTAAAGAGCCTCCTTGTAGATATGTCATTCCACAACAAGCTCCTGTAGCCCCTGCAATACCTGCTCCACAAAGTGGTGATAATCTTCCCATATATTCTTTTAAATGTATAGTTATTAAATTACTTATTATCAATGCTCTAGCTAAATCTTCATCACTCTTCTTTAATATACTTCCAAGTTCTATAACTGGCATCGTACATGCTATACCTTGATTTCCACTGCCTCCTGTTGTCATTATTGGCATTGTGCACCCATCCATTCTTGCATCAGAAGCCGCTGCCGTTGCTGCTATAATTTGATTTGCAGCATTACTTGTTAATAAATTAAACTTTGAAGTTGAGCTTATCTTATTTCCTACTTGTAACCCGTACCCTCCCTTAAGTCCTTCATTAGATACTTTTTTATTCATAGGAACAGCATTAAGTATAAATTTTATTTCATTAAAATCAGCTGTAGTTGCAAACTTATATATTTTTTCAACACTTAGTTCATCTGAATCCTCTATAATATTTTCTTCTGTTTCTACTTTTGACTTATATAATACATTATCATTTTTTTCAATTAGTATTATATTAGTATGCTCTCTAGAAATAACTACTTTTGCATACCCATTGTCACTTCTCACGATTGCTTCTATATATAACTTTTCCTCTGTATGTTTTTGACTAATTTTAATAATTTTATTATTAACAATTTCGTTAGCTTTTTCTAATTCATCCTTAGTAAAATTAGATAATATCTCTAACTTTTTTTCTGATTTTTTAATAATTCCACCAAGTGCAGCTGCTATTTCTATTCCTATTTTCCCAGTTCCAGGTATACCTACCCCTAATGCATTCTTAATTATGTTTGCACTTAAATATAGTTGAATTTGTTTTATCTCTCCCTTTATCTGTTCTGAAGCAAGAGAAACTGCATAAGCTACAGCAATTGGCTCAGTGCACCCTTCTGCTGGAACAACCTCTCTTTTTAATATATCTATATATTTGCACATAAGATTTCTTCTCCTTCTACAATTCTAATAGTTTTATTAAAGCTAAGGTATATATCTCCATATTCTTTCGTATATGCTCTATTGGGACTCTTTCATCTGCTCCATGCCCACCAGTTTTATACGTTAAGAATTTGGGACCAAATGCCACCATATCTTTAAACCAACTTGCATATGTGCCACCACCCATAGCAATTGTATATCCCTTTTCATCTGTTACTTCTTCATAGGCTTCTAATAACTTTTTAAGTACTAAATTACTCTCATCAACATAATGTAAGTCTTTATGAGAAATAATTTTTATATTCCAATCATTACAAAAAACCTTCTTAAACCTATCCAATATATTGTTTAAATCAATATTTTTACCATACCTTATATCTAACTCACATATAATCTTTTCTTCATTCACTTCTAGTATTCCTAAATTTAAAGTAGTGTTTTTGAATACATCATCATATTGATTAATTCCCAACGCATCTCCATAATAGTCACTACAAAGATATTTTAAAAGTAATTCTATATCTTCTCTATATTGAAAATCTATATTATCTTCAACTATTTTTATTAGCATTTTAGATATAGCATTTTCTCCCTTTTCTGGATTACTTGCATGAGAAGCTACTCCTTTAGTAGTAAACTCTGAAATAATTCCATTAATAATTTTTGCAGTGCAATTAGATGGAACAACATTTTCTTTAGTTCCTCCCCTTGCTATTATGTAAGGTTTACTTTTATCAATTTTAATGTCTTTTTCTATCTTTATATGAACCCTTCCTTTTTCTCCATTAACCACTGGATAAATAGCATCTGGAGTAAAGCCCATACTTGGAATTTCTTCACCTTTATCTAAATAATATTTGATACACTCCATACCTGTTTCCTCATTTGTACCAAATATTAATCTTATTCTTTTATTAATTATAGGGTAAGTATCCTCTATGTTTTTCAATACATGTATGAGCATGGACACAGCCCCCTTATTATCTATGGCGCCTCTTCCATAAATAATATTGTCAATTACTATTCCCGAAAATGGCTCTACACTCCACCCATCTCCTGGTGGAACTATATCTAAATGCATTGGAATTCCTATTAGTTTTTCTCCTTCTCCAATTTCTGCATATCCAATATAATTATCAATATTTTTAACGTTAAATCCTAAACTAGCACAGTAGTCTAAAGTTTTCTCCAAAGCTTTTTTAGGTCCTACACCAAAAGGACATTGTGAAATAGGTTTACCTTGTTGTGTATCAATTTTTATTAACTCTTTTAGAAATTCTACTGTTGTATCTAAACTATTATCTACACTTCTACTTATATCCATAAATCAACCTACTTTCTGTTTTTTTAAAGCCTGTCCTTAAAGAACAGGCTTTTAATATAAAAAACTATTTTCTTGTGAATACTAATTCGCAAACTTCATCATCATGAGCACATTTTTGAGCAAACTCTAATTTTACACCTTGTGCACAATCAACTCTTCCATAATCACCATAGCAAGCTAATCTACAGATTTCTTTTCTTTCTTCCTTAGTTAATCCATATTCTTTCCAAGCAGCATCTAATGGACAGTGGTGGAATTTTAAAACTCCATTTTCATCTGTATTTTCTACTAATTCCATTTCAAATACTTTTTGTCCCTTACTGTTATATAACATTTCTGCCATTTTTCCTGGAGTATCTGCTACACTATATTTTTGACCTCTCATTTTACCAAATCCATATATTGCTTCTTTACATATATCATCTGGATTAACTCCTAATTTTTCAGCTTCTTTCATAAGAAGATAAAACCATACTGCTCTTTCTCCTGTTGCTCCTCTAATTCCTTCTAAATATTCCTTTTCTGTATACATCTTTTCTGACATTTCTTTCTCCTCCTAAAATTAAATTCTATATTTTAATCATTGTAAATTAGAATATTCCAATGAATGATCCTACTAATGCTGCTACAACTAAAATTACTAATAACTTAGTTATTGTCCACTTCTTATATTTCATTCCCCAATATACGAAGAATACAACACCAAGTGGTAATAAACCTGGAGCAATCATGTTTAATGTATCTTGAACAACAATTGCTTTACCACCAATATCAAATGATAATGGAGTTGAAAGCTTAACTGTAGTTGCAGATAATGCTCCCATCATAAACATCCCTAGAATTGAAGCACCATCAATTATCTTATTGACAATACCACCTGATAGAATTTTCTTAATTGAATCTCTCCCCAAAGAGTATCCTAAATGGAATAAGTAATAACCTTCGCAAAATAGTAATATACTAAACATTATTGGGAAAAATGCACCTATAACGCTTCCTTCTGCTCCAAATGAAGCACCTAAAGCTAAGAATATTGTTTGGAATGTACCAAAATCTAAAGTATCTCCAATTCCAGCCAAAGGTCCCATAAGCCCATTCTTAACACCCGAAATAACTTCTCCTGGGATTTTTCCTTCAGTAGCTTTCTCTTCTTCCATAGCTAAAACTGTACCGTGGATTAACCCTCCCCATATAGCTTGAGTATTAAAAAATTGTAAGTGTCTCTTTAACGCATCTACTAAATCTTCTTTTTTCTTATATAACTTTTCTAAAGCTGGAGTAAAACTTGCACAAACTGCTAATGCTTGCATTCTTTCAAAAGAGTTAGATAATTCTGCTGTCCACCACCATCTTAGATATGTTTTTGTTACATCCTTCTTCGTAAGTACTCTTGTCTTATTAACTTCAGTTGTACCTTGTTCATTTTTAACTTCTTTATTTTTTATTTCTTGCATTATACTTCACCTACCCTTTTATCTTCTTTCATAAATGTAACTAAAAGAGCTATACAAACACCAAATATTGCAGCTGCAGTAATTGATATTTCAAAATATTGAACCATAAAAAATCCTATAATAAACATTGGTAAGAATTTATTTTTACCTATAGTAAATATTGTTGTTGCAAAACCTAATGCAGGTAATATACCACCCATTACTGTTAATCCATTCATCAACCATTGTGGTATAACATCTAATAATGATTGAACTAAATCTGCTCCAAAAAGGTTACATACAAAAACTATTGGAAATCTTAAAACAAACCCAAATATTAAAGAGTAAAGTGTTGCACATCTCCAGATACCTTTTGTATTACCTTCTTCGGCATACTTATCTGCCTTATGAACTAATACAGCATTACCAGTTCTTCTTAAGTTATTAACTAATACTCCTATTACACCTAAAGGCACCGCAATAGATACTGCAACTTCTGCATTAACACCAGTTTGAAGCGCTACTGGTATTGCAATAAGAGCAGCTAAACATTTATCTGATGGAATATTTCCTCCTGCTGCTACCATTCCTAGATAAACCATTTCTATACTTGCACCAACAATCATACCAGTTGTTACATCACCCCAAAGTAATCCAAGGCCAAAACCTATAAATAAAGGGGACTTTAGTGTTGAGAAAAGGGTATACCCAGCAAGACCTGCTGCAAACCAATACCATAATCCTGTTACAATTGCCAACATTAAAACAGATTCCATTTATAATTCCTCCTAATTTATAATTTTTATTTAAACTTTTTTAACGCATTTTCATATGTCATAGATGATTCCTCTGGTATAACTTGTAGAACTATTTCAACACCATCTTTATTAAGTTCATTTAGTTGTTCTACATCTTGGTTTCCTAATGAAACAGCTGTAAATACCATCTTCTTTCCTGCTTCATTTGGAATACCTCCTAATTGAATCTTTTCATACTTAAGTCCAGCCTTATATGCCTTATTTGCCATATCCACATTCTTAAATAGAATAAATATGTTTTTATCTCCTAAAGTATTATTTTGGAATGCTTGTCCTGCATCTTCTGCTGTTAAAATAGCTACTTCTACTCCTGATGGCGCTGCCATTCTGTATATGTCAGCCATAAATTCATCTTGACCTAAGAAGTCATCAACTATTATTATTTTTTGAGCTTGAGCTATTTTCACCCATTTTGTTATAACTTGTCCATGAATTAATCTGTGATCTACTCTTACTAATGTTATTTTTGCCATTATATCCACCTCATAACTTATACTTTTTTAAATTCTTTAATTAAATCCACACAAAGGTTGTTATTATTTTTCACGATTCTTTCTGATAATGTATGTACTTTATCTTCTTTGCTTAATTCTTCATCTACGATTAAAATTGTCTGTAAGCTAAGCCCATTTATTACATCTATACCTCTTCTTATAGCAACAGTTATTGCAACACTGGATGTAGATCCACCATACAAATCTGATATTATAATTTTCACATCTTCTTTATCTACTACTTCTTCAACCTCTTTCATGAATACAGAAATATCTTGTTCAGGGCTTAGTGAGAAAACTTCGTATTGATTTACCAACCCAAAATTTTTATTTGCTTCTTCTACTAATACCTTTCCCCAAGTTCCATGGCAGAGTATGATTGCTTTATATTTATTCATTACTAAACAAAATCTCCTTTATAGCGATTAATACTGTGATTTAATTCTATTTCTTCTTCATCAGGTACCATTTGGATTGATACATTAATATTCTTTTTAATAAATTCATCTATTAAAAGAAACTCTTTTTTATTAATGTATACATTTTTAGATATTTTCTTTTTTCCTATCCCTGTAGGTATTCTTCCAATAATAAGTTGTTTAATATCAATTCCTTCTTCTCTCATTCTATTTGCAGTATCTAAATTTTTAATTAATACAAAAACATTATCATCAGCGGGGTTATTATAAAAACACCTCCTTGCTTCACTTACAGTTAATATTGATAAATCAATATTCTTTGGTGCTGCCATTTTTATCAAACCTTTAGCAATAACATCATTGGTTGTTTCATCATCTACTACCACTATTTTTTTAACATCTAGATACTTAACCCATTTATATATCACTTGACCATGTATTAATCTATCATCACATCTGCAATACTTTACTAAAGACATTTTTAATCGAACTCCTTTTTCTATTACATTGAGCTAAGAACTTTATTAATATGGTTTATACCAGTTTTCCCCGCTTCAATACATGCCTCTACTAGCTCTTCTAAACTTTTTCCCTCTCTATTAATTAAAGCTTCAAGTAGCATTGGAAGATTTACTCCAGTAAGTGCATGAAACTTTCTACCTTTTTTAAGGTTTAAACTTGCAACATTACTTGGTGAACCTCCTAATAGGTCAGCTAATACTAAAACTCCGTCACCTTCATCTAATTCATTTAACTTTTCTACAAATTTTTTATTTAAGTCTTCAATATTATCATTCCTATTTAGTTTAAGTGCTGCTGTTCTTTCTGCTGGTCCTGCAATAAGTTCACAGCTTTTTATAATTTCTTCACTAAAACTCCCATGAGTCATAACTATTATCCCTATCACCAATCTCACCTCACTTTTCTTGTCACTTTTTATATAAGCAATTGCCGTGCCAACTTATGTGTATCAATAACAAATGGCTATTCTACAGGATTTAAACAAACCTTTTTATTTAATTTATAAAAAAACTTACTCTTTCAATATGTATCAAATTCTTTTTCAAACCTGTATCAAATCTGTATCAAAAAGAAGTAAAAAAAAGATAGCCTTCTGGCTATCTTTAAATTTTGTATCAACTTTTGAATTTATCTGTATCATACTGTGATTCAAATATATCTAATATATTTGCATATTCCATATCTGAAATAATTATATCGAATGTCTCTTCTACAAGCTTAAAGCTTTCTTTTATAACTAAATATAATTCTTTACTTCTAACAATTCTTTCTTCATATGATTTATAAACTAAAGACTCTTTTATTATTACTCTTTCAATCATACATGAACAATGAAATATAAACTTTACTAAAAGCTCATCTTGAATTACTAAAGAATAATGTTCGCTAATCTTATTAATTACTTCTTTTAATATAAAATAAGCCTTTTCCCCATTTAAAAAAGTCAAAGTTTTACTAATATTATCAATTAGTAATCTATCAAAATATCTGCCACCATTATCTTTTTCAACATATGTAATTTCCATATCTCCATAATGTTTCTTTATAGATTCTATAATATTAAAATATAATTTCTCTAACGTCATTTCCGGAGTTAGGGCCTTTCTAGTTGCTTCTATTACAATAGGTGTACTTACCATATCTATTGCTTTTACTTCTTTCCCAGTAGCATCATGAATCACTTTAGCAAAGGTTAAAATAGATCCCATGTCAGTTAGAATTAAAATTCCCTTTCCCTTATCAATTTCATTCGCTATTTCTATAGCTTGGACCAAAATATCCTGAACTCTATCTTCTAATCCCATATTGATTGCCACTGCATGGTTACAATCAAGTAAAGTATTAGCTACATTTACCATACTAGATGCCGTAGATTCACCATGCATTATAACTAATATTGCTATGCTCTCTTCATTTAATCCTGCATAAGATAAATAAAGGAACGTTGCTAAAAAAATCACTTCATCCTCTGGAAACTCAACTCCATACATTAACGATACATTAGATAATATTTCTTTTGCTATATTATACTCATAAGCTCTTTCCTTCATAATTTCATCTATATTAGGATGCTTTACTATGTTCCCAACCTTTATTCTTTCAATTAAATTTTGAATATGTAAGGCTATAGCTTTTATTAATTTATCTAATCCTTCTCTTCCGCTCCATTTATCATGCTTTTGTAAAATATATTTCACAGTAGTTGCAATTGAATCATTAACAATATTGTTATAAGCTGTTTGATTACTACTATTATATATAAAAGTATTCATTAAATTATAGGAATACTTCTGTATATCTTCATCTATAACACTTCTAATTTGTGACTCTTTAATACCTTCTTGTTGAAGTTTGTTCCAGGTTTCTTTTATCATTCCATAGAAATCTAGATCATATTTTTTATTTTCTATTAATAAATTTTCACTTTCAAAATTCTTTTCTTCTGGTAAAAAAGTAATATCATCTTTCCCAATAAAGCTGAAATTTTGTACAAACTCCTCTTTTCTATTATTTCCATATAATGCTTCTCTAATATTATTTGATAGAAGAGAGAGTCTTACATATACACATTCCCTTTTATAGGTCATATAATCTAAAAAAGCTCTTGCACAAATTAATTGTATATCACTTTTTAACTGTCCTATATTCCCCTTACACTTATATAAAATAAATGCTTTAATAACTTCTTTCGAAACCTTTAACTTAACACCGATCCTAATACTCTCTTCTTTAAAGAAATAACATATAAGCTTCATTCTCTCTTGAAATCCTCTTTCCTCTAAAGACGGAATCTTTATAGTTACAGGTATTCTCCTCAAAAACGTTTCCAACATTGCTGTCTCTGGATCTTCTGTAGTGGCTGCAATTATCATAACCCTACATTCATGTACCTTATTAGCCTCTCCTAGCCTTCTATATATCCCTTTATCCATAAGCAAAAATAGCATTTCTTGTCCCTCTGCAGATAACCTATGAACTTCATCCAAGAATAATATTCCATTATTAGCTTCGTGTACAAGACCATACTTATCTTTATCAGCTCCAGTAAATGCTCCTTTTACATATCCAAAAAGCTGTGCTAATAATAATTGCTGATTATCAGAATAATCAGCACAATTAAATATGATAAATGGCGCATTATCACTATCTTCTTTTATAGTTAAACTATACTTGTACATATATTCTGCAAATATAGATTTACCAACCCCTGTAGGTCCTATTATTAATGTACTTAACCCCTTAGGTGGATATATTACTGCTGCTTTAGCTTGTTCTATCTGTGACTTTAAACTTCCGTCACATCCTATTAAATTAAAAATATTATTCTCTTTTTTTATATCCTCTACAATATACTCATCTTTTATAGAATCATTTTCACTATATTCGTTTATAGAGTTAATATTATCAAATATCCCTTTATTTAGTTTCTTTCCTAAAATACTCTCAACACTTTCTTTATCTAAGTACTGAACAGGTTTTCCCTTTATCTTTATAATAATACTTTCTTTTATTAATTGATTTAACTCCTTACTAGCATTACTTCTATTTATACCTACTTCAGTAGCAATATATTCTGCATCAAATCCAAATCTAATGCCATTATTAAGGTTCAAGTGTTCTTGTGTTAACCTTTTCAAGCAAATTAAAACTTTTTCTTTCCTTGATAGCTTCTTTTGTATCATAGTTAACCTCCCCTACAAGTAGTAATACTGTTAAATATTATTAAACTTAATTCTACAATATTTTAATATTTTTGTCTAATTGTGTAACTATTGATTTTATATCTTGTTCGTCTTATAATATAAATTACGTCACCCTCATCTTTTATAGAGGAGGAATTTATATGAATTATTTATCAGATTTACACACCCACTCTATAGTCAGTGGTCATGGCTATAGCACTTTGTTAGAAAATATTAATTATTGTAAAGAAAATGGAATTAAGATACTAGGTACAGCTGAACATGGTCCTAAGATGCCTGGTTCACCCCATGAATGGTACTTTCACAACATTCAAAATATCCCAAGAATCATAAATAACATTCTAATCTTAAGAGGATGTGAAGCAAATATACTAGACACTGAAGGAAACATAGATCTAGAACCCTTTGTCATTCCTCGATTAGATTATCTTATCTTGTCATTTCACGAAGCCGTTTTTTCACCAAATACATTAGAGAATAATACTAAAGCCTTAATAAATGCGATAAATAAGCATGATAATATTGAAATATTAGGCCACCTTGGAAATCCACACTATCCAATTGACTATGAATTAATCATTAAATTAGCTATGGAAAAAAATATCTTAATAGAAATAAATAATTGTTCTATCAAAGGCGTGTCAAGAAAGGGTAGCGCGGATAATTGTAAGTATATTGCTAAACTTTGCAAAAAATATGGTGCTAAAATCATACTAACTTCAGATGCTCACATTTGTTTTGATATAGGTAACTATGAGTATTCTGAGGATATATTAAAAGAAATTAATTTTCCAGATGAATTAATAATGAATTATCCTAAAAAACTTATTAATCATTTTCATCAAAAAGGTAAATTACTAGATGTTGATTATACAAATATTTGAGTAATACTGCATGCTTGCTTTAACTCTTATAAAAATCTTAATACTATTTATATGATATGAAATGAGGAAATTCCAATGAAGAGTCTATTTAATAAACTAATAAATTATGATATTTCTAATAAAATATATATTATTGGTATTGACGGTTTAGGCGGTTCAGGTAAAAGTACACTTGCTAATTCACTAAAATTACAATTGCAAAATTTGAATTATCCTTCTTACATCTTACACATTGATGATTTTATACATCCTAAATGTATTAGGTATGATAATTCTAAAGAAGAGTGGGATTGTTATTACAATATCCAATGGAGATATGACTATTTACTGAATGAAATTTTAGTTCCTATAAAAAATGGAGATAAAATAGATAAGCTAATTGAATTATATGATAAAGAAAATGATAGATATATGTTACAAAGAATATGTATTCCTTATGGCTCTATTTTAATACTAGAAGGGGTATTTCTACAAAGAAAGGAACTGAAAAACTATTTTGATTTCACAATTTATCTTGATGTTTCCAAAGAAATTAGATTAAGCAGAGTTTTAGTAAGAGATGAATATATAGGTAATATAGAAGATATACAATGTAAATATGAAAATAGATACTTCCCAGCTGAAGAAAAATATATCTTGGAATATTCCCCTATTGAAAATGCTGATCTCATATTAACTACAAATAGAGCATAATTTACGTACTTGTCTACTTTTTATATATTTATGAAAAAGGTACTATACTATCATTGTTCTAGTATAGTACCTTAAAGGAATATTTATTAGGTAAATTAATTTAATTCTTTTATTCTCTTTATAAGTTCTTTAAATCTTATATTATCTTTTATAGCATCAAATGATTCATTTGTCTCAAATAAAAGATTAATACTATCCTTCATATGCTCATTTGCTACTAACTTCTTTTCTACTTTAATTGTATCAAAATAAATAGTATCTGATAGATTCTCCTTATTTTCACCTAAACTATTTATTACAAAAAGCTCATATTTCTCTAACGCATCAATAGCTTTTTCTTCCATTCCATTTCTAGAATACATTTCAGCTATTTCCATATAAGTTCCTGCACCATTATTAGAAACATTAAAAAGCTTTGAAATATTCATATTAGTTTCTAATATCTCGATTCCCTTATCAAGTTTTCCTTCCTTCTCTGCTATTCTTGCTAAAGACACTAAATTTATACCACAATCTTGTATGCTTTCTAGTAAAAGCTGTTGATATATACATTTAGCCTCACCTATATCTCCCTTGCGATAATATATAGTGGCAGTAAATACCTTTCTATCCTTTGATGATTCTGGTAGTTTATTTACAACATCTAAAGCTTCATCATATTTCTCTAACATGATATAATAACTTGATAAAGATATTAATGCATTATCTTTTAGTACATTATCTTCACTCTTGGAAACTTCTTTTAGCATTTCTATAATTCTATCCATAAACCTATTCACATCACATTCTGAAGTTAGGGATGATATATAAATAAAATACAAGCCTGTCATCTGTAACTTTAATTCCAAAGAATTAGGATATTTCTTTAGATACTTTTCGCTATATTCATATGCATGAAAATAATCTGAAGTAGTAAACTTATTTGAACATTTCATTAATATTTCATCTATTTCATTTTTAGTTAGGTTTTCTTCAAATTCTAATAATCCATCTACTGTAGTACCTAATAATCTTGCAATAGGAGATAACAAAGTAATATCAGGATAAGTACTTCCACTTTCCCACTTTGATACAGCTGCCTTTGAAACTCCAATACTCTCTGCTAATTGCTCCTGTGTTAGTCCCTTTATTTTTCTTAACTTCTGTATAACACTACCTATTCGTAGATTCATAACTATCACTCCTAATACTTTACATTGGAAAGCTTTCTAAATATAAGTATATTAAAGCCTTCCAACTTAAGCAATGGAGTAAAAATCAACTTATATTACAAAAAAGTTAACCTATATTAAACTGGGAAATCCTTTTTCATAAATATTCTAATACCAACTAAATACATTATTAGTCCAATTATATATAAAACTGCAAAACATACAATTGCACTTGAATCCCCTGCAATAATCTTATCTGGTTGAAATAAGGTTAACGGAGTTAAGTACTTTAACTTTTCAAGTTTATCTCCAACCTGTGAAAGCATTTGAATAAGTATAAAAACTACTGCTAGTCCTCCACCTACCCCATAGGAATATCTACTGTCATTAAATGTACAAGATGATAGGAAACACATTCCTCCAATAAAGAATAATAGTCCATATAAACCAACATTAAGCAATAAGAACTTCTTTATATCCAAATCTCCTGGGAATGCAATTTGTCCTACTCCTATACCAATTAATACAGCAATACCAACTAAAACTAGAATAGCAGATGCCATAAATACAGCTTGTGTAGTAACTATATTCTTACGTTTATTAGGAGTTGCAAGAAGATACGCCATAGAACCTTTATCAACATATCTTGCAATTAGCTTATTACCAAGTATAATAATACATATTGTAGGTATTATTATAAGTATAAATCCATATAAATAGTTTGCAACAAACTCAATTAATGTTGCTCCCGCATTCATCATACCAAAAGCTGCAAATACCTCTGGCATACTTTCTGCCATAACACTTAGACTTTCACCTAACTTTGGATCAAACATTAGTACAACTACAGATGAATACATAGAAATTAATGCTATAAAAATAAGCATTGTTTTGTAATTTGATTTAAGCTCTCTCTTAAATAAAGTATTATTTATCATTCTTTTCACCTCCATAATAGTGTAAGAATAACTCTTCTAAAGTTTGAGTCCTAATATTAATATCTTTTATTACATATTTACTTAAAGTTTTAATAAATTCATCTACATTTTTAGAAACCTTTATATCAACAATATTTCCATCTCTTGAACTTTTCTTTGTAGCTTCAGCAAATTTAATTGCTTCATTTTCATCATTAAATGTTACTTGGAATATCTTACGCTTATTCTCTCTAAGCTTTTCCATATTCTCTATTGCAATAATATGACCTTCTTTAATAATTGCAACTCTATCACAAGTATTTTCTATCTCCTCAAAAATATGGGATGACATAAGTATTGTTTTTCCTTTATCTCTCTCTTTTAAGATAAGTTCCACAAACTTATTCTGCATTAAAGGATCCAATCCACTAGTAGGCTCGTCCAATATTAATATATCTGGATCTTGCATAAAAGCACATACTATACCTATCTTTTGTTTCATCCCTTTAGACATCTTTTTAATTTTTCCACTTGGATCTAATTCAAAGAATTTCATTAATTCCTCTGCAGAAGAAAAATCTTTCATTCCTTTCATATTTCCTATAAACTTTATGAATTCCATACCTGTCATATCATCCATAAATGCTATTTCTCCTGGTAAATATCCAAGAACCTTTTGTACTTCCTCTGCTTTATCAAAGCAATCTAAGCCATTAATTTTTACATTTCCCTTATCCGGCCTAATAAATCCCATAAGTTGACGTATTGTTGTTGTTTTACCTGCTCCATTAGGTCCTAAAAATCCTAATATTTCACCTTTGTTTACTGAGAAGGTTACATCAAATACCCCTTTATTATTGCCATAATCCTTTGTAATATTAGAAACTTCAATTATGCCCATTTAAATACCCCTCCTTATATGAGATTTTTTTAAGCATTTCAGTCCAACAATTAAACTCTTCTACAATTTTATTTATATCTATCTCTTTCCCTATCCTTCGCTTCTCATGCATATATCCATCCGTTAACCAAAATAACATTTGTAGTATCTTTTTTGGCTCAACCTCTTCTTTAAACTTTGAAAAATTGATATTACAAAAATAAATTTCTAGTAAATTACTTGTTTTCTCACCAAGATCATTTGACAGCTCTTTTGCCATTTCTTCTTTATCCAAATAAAAAGCTCTTACAGCGAAATCCATTATATAAGGATTTTTCCCTAGTATAGCTAGTTTCTTTTTAATAGCATATTCTATTAACTCAAAAAAATCTGTTATCTTTTCAACATTATTATCCATAACACTTTCAGCAACTGTATCAGAGAGATAATTATAAAGGTACATATATAGTGCTTTTTTATTTCCAAAGTAATAAAATAGCAATCCCTTTGATATTCCTGCCTTAGCAGCTATATCATCAGTTACTGCACGTTTATACTCATTCTTTCCAAATACCTCAAAGCCAGCATTTATAATTCTAAGTTGCTTTTCTTTTGGCAAATTAAAAAACTCTTCTCTCATTGTACCCCCTTAAACCTATTCGGTTAATTACATTATATTTGATTGACTACTTTTTACAACCCCATAACGAATTAAAAAAGGAGCTGTAGCATTAATTTTTCTACGGCTCCTTCATATTTTATTTCTTAAATAATTTTACAACTTCATACCATAGAATTGATACTAAAGAAATTCCACATACCTTTAATATTTCACTTGTTCCTAAATGTACTAGCCCTAAAAATCCTGATAATGGAGTATATAGTATTATAACTAATCCTACTATGGTACCTATTGCTACTGACCACATAACCTTATCTTTTCTAAGCTTAATTATAGACTTATAAGCTAATTCACTGTTTGAACTATTTACTTGGACAAGAAGCAAATTAGAAATCATTATTATAGCCAACCCCATAGATCGTGCAAGCTCTATACCTGACTCTAAATAATAGTAGTAAGTTCCAAAGGAAGCGGCAAATAAAACTAGACCTTGAATTATGCTTTTTACAAGGACTTTTGAAGTTAATATTCCTTCCCTAGGATCTCTTGGCTTACGATTCATTATATCACTTTCAGCAGGTTGCCTTTCTAAAACAATTGAGCAAGTTGGATCAATTAATAGTTCCAACAACACAACATGAACTGGTAATAACAATAAAGATGATGCACTTATTCCTAAAAGTGGTGCTAATAATGAAGCAAATGCAATTGGCATATGAATAACAAACACATATCCTATTGCCTTCCTTATATTATCATAGATTCTTCTACCATCCTTTACTGTATCTACAATAGTAGAAAAGTTATCATCCAAAAGAATTAAATCTGCTGCTTCTCTTGAAACCTCTGATCCTCTCTTACCCATTGCTATTCCAATATCAGCATACTTAAGGGCTGGAGCATCATTAACTCCATCGCCAGTCATAGCAACCACTTCACCAATTTCCTTAAATGCCTTTACTATTCTCATTTTATGCTCTGGTACAACTCTAGAGAATATACTAACATCTTTTATCCTTTTATTTAGTTCCTCATCATCCATTTTATTTAATTCTTCACCAGTAATTATTCCTTGACTATGTGGAATTCCTACCTCTTTAGCTATTGAACTTGCAGTAATTCCATTATCACCAGTTATCATAACCACCCTAATTCCAGCATCTAGACACATCTTTATATCATCTTTTATTCCTTCTCTAGGTGGATCTTGAAGGCCTATAAGTCCTAGAAATTCCAACTTACATTCCTCTAAACTCTTTGGAATATCACCATTATTTATAATCATCTTACCTACGCCTATAACTCTTAGCCCTTTTGATGACATTTCATACATTTTCTCTTCTACTTTTTTCTTTTCATCCCCTGATAATAAGCATATATCTAGAATCTTTTCTGGAGAACCCTTAGCACTAACACTTATTACTCCATCATTTTCCCATACGTGTCCCATCATCTTCTTTTCATTAGTAAAAGAGTATTCCGTAACTAATCTGCCTTTAAATAACTTCTCTTTTGATATTCCTTTATCTTCACAATACTTAAGCATAGCTTGTTCCATAGGGTCATAAGGATCTGTTTCACAAGCCATCCCCATTGTAACATCTAATTCATCTATATCCTTTAATGCCCAACTTTCTTTTAAAGCCATTTTATTCATTGTAATAGTTCCTGTCTTATCCACACATAAAACAGATATTACACCTAATGTTTCTACTGAAGGAAGCCTACGGACAAGAGAGTTTTTCTTTGCTAATCTCCAAGCTCCCATTGATAAAAATACTGTTAAAATGACAGGAAATTCTTCAGGAATCATAGCCATTGCAAGTGTTATTCCTGAAAGAATACTTTCAATTACTCTTTCCTTTAAGCTATGGTCTGGCAAATTAAAATAGGTTATTATACAAACCAACACAAACAGCACTGCTGCTATAGTTGCACATATCTTAACCAATTTACCTGTTTGCTTTTGAAGTGGAGTTGGAGTATCTGGTGCTTCTGAAATATTAATACCTATCTTTCCATACTCCGTATCTTTTCCTATTTTATCAACCCTGACTATCCCTCTCCCCTGAGTTACTAAAGTTCCTGCATAGCAATAGTCCCTTCTCCAATAATCATCACTATTATTATCATCAATGCACTTCCATACACCTTCTGCTTCTCCAGTTAATGATGATTCATCTACGCAGAGATCATTAGCTACCAACACATTACCATCAGCTGGTATTTTTACCCCCTCAGTAATAATCATTAAATCATTTGGTACTAGTTCCTCACTGTTAATACTCTTTTCAACACCATTTCTAATAACAGTTATATGTGGTGCTGAAAGATTTTTTAATGCACTTAGAGTTTTATCTGTCTTCCACTCTTGAATAATATCAATACTTATTATTCCTAATACAAATACAAGCATTACTACACCATCTTGAGGTTCTCCAAGTATGAAATATATAACAGCTGCAACTAATAGTAATAAAAACATTGGTTCCTTTAAAACCTCTAAAATTTTTAAGAATAGGCTTTCCTTTTTAGTTGGAATAAGTTCATTTTTACCATACTTATTCCGAGCCATTCTTACTTCTTCATCTGTTAAGCCTTTCATAGTTTGTACCTTTTTCTGTTCTGTCATAAAACTTACCTCCATTTTTCCTATTATTTAGGAATATTTTGTTTGATAGCTCTATGGCATTGCATTAAAGATTCTATCCAGTTGTTGCTCTAAAGGTAAATAAAAAAATACCTGTAGAACAATATACTGTCCCACAGGTATTTTAAAAATCCTGTTGCCCTAAGGCCCGGCTCCATAAACTAAATAAATTCATCGGCCTGATCAGTTTGTACTGTAGATTTATATGCAGTGCAAAGAGATTACTATATATTATATTAAAATTTTATATTTATGTATACTATTATTTTCATTTTTTACTTATTATTCTTAATAAGCCAATTTTGCGCCAAAGTTTATATAGCAATATTTTTACATTAGTGCTAATATATTTAAAGGAATGTTTTAGAATTTTTATGAATTATTCAAAAAATCTAAAGAAATATTGACACAATAGGAGTTATGTTATGAGAGAAAAAAAATTATCGAATGATGGTCTTATGACTGAAGGTTCAATTGGAAAACAACTTATAGGATTTGCCTTTCCTTTACTTCTAGGAAATCTATTTCAACAACTTTATAATACTGTAGATGCAGTTATTGTAGGTAAATTCGTTGGAAGCGAGGCATTAGCTGCAGTAAACTCCTCCACACCACTTGTTAATTTATTAGTTAGCTTTTTCATGGGAATTTCAGTAGGTGCTGGAGTTGTAATTTCTCAATACTATGGTGCAAAAAATGATAAAAAGTTGCATGATGCAGTACACACTACAGTAGCACTTGCACTTGCTTCTGGAATATTTATGACTTTTGTAGGTATTGTACTCTCTCCTATTATTTTAAGACTTATGGGAACACCAGAAGATGTTATGGGATTATCCACAATATATCTTCAAATTTATTTTGGTGGGATTCTTGGAATTGTTGTTTATAATATGTGTAGTGGTATTTTACGTGCTGTTGGCGATTCAAAAAGACCATTATATTTCTTAATGGTGTCTTCAGTAATAAATATTATTCTAGATTTATTATTTGTAGCTATATTTGATATGGGTGTTGCAGGGGTTGCATTTGCTACTCTAATAGCTCAATTTGTTAGCGCTGGTCTAACTTTATTTGTATTAGTAAGAACTTCTAATAGCTTTAAATTAATACTTAGAGATATAAGATTTCATAAGTTGCAAATTATTAAGATTGTTAGAATTGGACTACCTACAGGTATACAAAATACTATAGTTTCTCTTTCAAATGTTGTTGTACAAGGAAATATTAATAGCTTTGGAACATTAGCTATGGCTGGGTGTGGTTCATATGCCAAAATAGATGGTTTTGCAATTCTGCCTGTTATGAGCATTGCTATGGCTATAACAACATTTACTGGACAAAATATAGGAGCAAAAAAATACGATCGTGTTAAAGAAGGTACTAAAATTGGGACAATCTTTAGCTTAATTACTGTTGTTATCATTTCTGCTATTATAATGATATTTACTCCAAACATATTAAAGATTTTCACAAATGATAGTGATGTTATTTATTATGGTACATTAATGATGAAATGTTTAGCCCCTGGATATATATTCTTAGGACTTTCTCATCTATTCTCAGGTGTACTTAGGGGAGCAGGTAAAACTACTGTGCCTATGATAATAATGGTACTATGTTGGTGTTTCTTAAGAATGGCTTGGGTTTTAACATTCACACCAATTTTTAAAGATATAAAAATTGTTTTCTTTGGATATCCAATCACTTGGTTTGCAAGTGCTGCAATCTTGCTTATATATTATAAAAAGGCTAATTGGCTTCCTCATGAAGAAATAATAGAGGAAAAGACAACACTTGAAAAAAGCTGTTAATAATACAGTACGTATAAAACAGTTAAAGTTTAATAGGTTTATTATTTTTAGAGAAATCAATTATTGATTTCTCTTTTTATATTTTAATTTATAATAACTGGTACTAAAGAATATATACTCATTACCATATTACAATATTACAATATTAGAATATAGGAATATCTATGATAAAATTTACTTATGGAAGAGAAAGGAGAGTATACTATGAAAAATTATATTGGTTATTTAATTAAATATAATAGATTAAAAAGGAATTATTCCCAAGAAGGATTATGTAAAGGAATTTGTGCTGTATCATATTTAAGCAAAATAGAAAAAGGGGTTGCAGATCCAAGCCCTGAAATAATAGATCAACTATTTAAAGCATTAAATATAAATTATTTAAGAGACAAGATACTTCTCTCAAAATATAAATCTCTGCTTTTTAACTTCTTTGATAAAACATTTCATGATGAACCTACTACTGAAGAAGAAAAAGAATTATCTATAGCAGATGAACAGTTATTATACAGCGAATTAGGCCTAGAATATCAATTATTTCGGGTATATCAATTATATAATAAAAAAGATAGTACAAATGCTAAATCTCTTCTTAAATCTTTAGAACTATTTAAGGAGTATATGAATGAACCCACCCTATTTCTTTACGAATACATATATTCTTATCTAAAGGAAGACTTCAAGAAAAAATTTTATGCTTTACAAAAAGCTGATAATTTATTACCTAATAGCTTTGTTTCTTTATCTATGGCAGAATTAATGTTTTCAGAAGGAAAATACCAAGAAGCTTTAGCATATTGTGCTATAGGCTCTTCACGTGCTTCTGATGAAGGTAATTTCATGGTAATGAAAAAAATCACATTTATTGAAGGCTCTAGTTATGCCAATTTATTTAATCACACTCTTATGCTAAAGTCATACAAAAAGCTACTTGAATTATGCCGTAAAGATTATAAAATTCAAGCAGATGTAAATTACAATATTGGAGCTTCTTACATAGAAAAGCAAAAGTATGCTGAAGCTATTCCTCATTTATTATCTGCTTATTCTATATATAAAGATGATTTTAACATTTTTTTGGTCTGCCACAAACTCGCTATAGCTTATTGTGAGCTTAACAAAAAGGATGAGGGTTATAAATATCTAGAAGAAGCCAAAAAAATATATAATACAGATATGCCAAAATTATATTATAAGATGATACATTTAATCGAACTAAGGTATAAAGATAACTACCTAGACTCAGAAGAATACTTTACTTTATTAAAGGAAATATATAGTACCATTGAAAATGAGATACATTATGGATTTAAGCAATTCCACTCTATATTTATGATAGAATCATATATTCATAGAAGAAAATATAAAGAGGCTTTTACTATTTTAAAAGATATGAATCATTTATTTTCCTAAGGCATTCATTTTAATCAATCTAAACATGTATAATGGAGTATGATTTTCCCAAATATACTGAATTGTTTCTCATTAAGCTTAATCATATAATTGTGTTATCAGGAAAATATAGGGGGGAATAACACAATGAAAAACAAAGAAACTCTTTGGAGTAAAAACTTTACTATAATCACCATAGGAACTGTAATTAGTGCTATAGGTGGAGTAGCTATGAATGTTGCATTAAGTTTAGTTGTTTTTGATAATACATCATCAACTTGGATGACTGGCTTGTTTACAGCAAGCTCCATGTTACCAACAGTAATATTACCTATATTGTTAGGACCATATATAGATAGCCATAAGAGAAAAACTATAATTTTTTCACTAGATGGTATTATGGGAATAATTTATATTCTATTTGCTTCTTATGTAGTAGTTAAAGGTTTTGATTATATAACTTACATGATTTTTGGAATAATTACAGGCGCTATAGGTTCTATATATTCAACGGCTTATTCTGCATTATATCCAGAACTTATACCTAAGGGTTTTATGCAAAAAGGTTACTCTATATCTTCAATTATTTATCCAACAGTTACTGTATTCATATCTCCCATATCAGCAATACTATATCAAAATTACGGAATACACCTTCTTTTATTTGCAGAGGGAATCTTATTATTAATTACTTCTGGATTTGAAATGTTAATAAGTATTGATGAAACTAGCTTATTATTAAATAACTCCTTTAACTTGAAATCTTACTTTAGCCAAATATTTGAGGCTTTGAAATATTTAAAGGAGGAAAAGGGTGTACAAGGTCTATATGGTTATATGGCTATAACGAACGGAATGGGTAATGGGGTAAATCTTATGATAATGACTTATTTTCAAAGTTCATCTTTTCTAACCACTGCAATGTACTCCTTGTTAATAAGCGCTGAAACATTAGGACGTATGCTTGGCGGTATTATACACTATGCTATAAAAATACCTACAAACAAAAGATATAAAATAGCAGAACTCGTTTATAAAATTTACAATATCTTAGATGCTACACTTCTATTTCTCCCCTACATTGGAATGTTAATATCTAGATTTATTTGTGGTTTTCTTGGAGTTAATAGTGCTACCCTAAGAGAGGTTGCAGTACAAAGCTATATCCCTCCAAGTATGAGGGCTAGAATTAGTAGCTTGCTAACTGTTTCTATACAATTTGGTGTTATGGTTTCTCAACTATTAGCTGGAGCTCTAGGGGAAGTTTTATCCTACAGATTAGTTGCTGTAATATTTTCTTTAATAGGAATGCTTTGTGTTTATTTATTAATAGTACGTAATAAGAAATCTATCCAACCACTTTTTGAAGCTAACAACTAATATCTAAAGAAAGAAACCCTGTAATATTTTTACAGAGCTTCTTTCTTTTAAACTTTTTTATTCATAACAACTATACTATCTGATACTTCAAATCCTTGCTTTTCATAAAATCCTATAGTCTTATCACTTCTACATGTATTTAAGACTATTTCTTTTATTCCCATCTCTTTCAATCTATTCTCGAAAACATTATATACTTGTGTTCCAAGCCCCTTAATTCCTAAGGTTATATCAACACAAAATTCTTTTATTTCAAATATTACGCCATTATAATATTGTTCTTGTCGTCCAAAAATCATTCCAACTATTTGTGAGTCTTTTATTGCAACCATTCCATAAAATCCATCACAATTTATCATCTGTGCTAATCTCTTATAAGCAATTTCTTCTGTCCACTCTTCATTCCAAGGATAAGTGTTAAATGCTTTTACAAAAAGAGTAGCCATATCTTTCAAATGAGTTTCATTAAGTTCTCTATACTCCATTTATTCACCTACTGTTTTTTCATTAATATAATTACTATTTAAGATTTCTTTCTTTTAATTGATATTGAATATAAATTTTGTTAATAACAGATAGTACTGCAGACCTAACAAGTTCAGATTCTCTTGTAACTTTCTGAGCAGAACTTTGCTCTGAACCACCATTTGAAGCAAACACAAACTTAATAGTCTTCTCTAGTTCAATACAAAAATAATCATAAGCTTCTTCAACATCATAAGTTCCTATTTGAATTTTTATTAGTTCTGATATTTCAGAAATACTAAAAACCTGTTTAAATACACATAAAACAATTAAATACGATAAGTGATTTCTATCATATTTTTTATTAACTGGAGGCTGTAATAACTTATGTTTAACATAATTATTTAGCATAGTGGGCGTAAGTAACATTTCATCCTTATTAATATTTAAAGCAGATAATGCTTCCTCAATATATACAATTACTTGATCCTTATATAAAGGAATATTAGGTAATTCAGAATATCTTGGACAATGATAGTCTAAAAGTTCCTCCACAATCCCTTTTTTCTTATCACTTTTCATAAATCCACCCCTTCTCTATTTAAGTTAGTGTAAAGTTTTTTACACTACTTTTCTTTTTAAATCTTTATATATCAAGGTTTCGAAAGTTTTTTTGCATAAA